>JAYEGP010000283.1:0-8941 GCA_034659135.1 Campylobacterota bacterium | reverse complement strand
GAAGGTCTCTCGGGTGTGAAAAAGCTCCATAACCTCACTAGAAGATAGCTCCCGTTCATATACTCTTAGCTCATCAATCAGTCCAAAGTTGGCCTCACCTATCTCGAACTGCTCATCTTGCTCATAAAGGTCTAATGAAACAGCGTAGGAGCCGTGAAGTACACCATTGATATATACATTTAAATTATCTAATTCACGTGTTAAGGCAAGATGTGTCCAGATATTAGCTTCGATGGCCTTTTCAGGGATAAGAGGAGACATTAAGGCGTCAGCAATATCTAATTGGAGCAGGGCAT
Organism: Campylobacterota bacterium; assembly: GCA_034659135.1. Classification (GTDB taxonomy): domain Bacteria; phylum Campylobacterota; class Campylobacteria; order Campylobacterales; family Sulfurimonadaceae; genus S010-53. The sequence continues at coordinate 8,645 of JAYEGP010000283.1, read as the reverse complement.
CTTGGTTGATACTAAGGCGGACACGTCTATTTTCATTCTCAATACCACTTTGCATGATTAGCGGGTTATTTTGAATACTATCGGCTTTGAACCATAGTGCAATACTTGCTAGTTTCTTTTCTTGAGAAATTTTATAGGATGTGTCGAGACGTAAAGCACTTCCTATAATACCTTTCGGTGCTGATGTGCTGTTAGTTTCAAAGCCATAGTGCGCCAATAAACCAGAGATGCTGTAATCATCCATAGTACATCCTGATGTTTGTACAGTATCGATAAGGAGACGTTTTTTACCTTCAGTATAGAGCTCAATAGCATCAAGCTTAGTGTTGATAAGCTCAAAATTACTGACGTAACTACCACCCTTGTTGTCACCGGAAAGTTGTTCGGTGTAGACTTCTTTTCCATTATATAACCCGATAATATTAAGGGTGTCTTCCCCATCAGTAGCAAAATTAAAGGCAATGTTACATTGAGATTCATCAAAAGAGAGGGTTATCGGGCTGTTGCCTGAGCTTGAGCTTGGCTCTAGCAGTACGGGAGTGTCAAAAATGGAAAATGGGGTTGAAAAGACTTCCCAACGACCATGTGAACTAAAAGTGATACCAGAGGCATTAAGATTGCTACTTTGTGTACCATCGGTATAGTTATTAAAATCTTCTATATAGGCAAAAAGCGATAGATTTAAAAGAAGTAGAGCAAATAGGTTACGCATAATTATCCTCAATATTATTTCAAAGTCCTTATTATAGCAAAAATAAGTAACTATTTTTTTGAGCTATTTTTTAGTCATTTTAAAAATATCACAAAAATATAGTATTGAGACAAGGACAACATGTCTAGTTAACGGCCAATCATCTGAGATAATGTCCTTATCTACCTGTAGTTATAACGTCAAAAAATGTAAATTTAGTGTTTTAGTAATATTATTCTAATTCAAATTGGATAGAATTGAGAAACACTTATTTTGGATAGTTATGATGAAAAAAGCACTAAAATGGACACTCCTATCACTTCTTGGTCTTTACTTGGTCTTTGGTTTTTTTATACTGCCTTATCTCATTACCACTCAGGCTCCCAAGATTATTCAGAAGCAGCTTAATGCAGAGCTTCAGATTGAAGATGCATTTTTTGATCCTCTTGGCTTTGAGTTACGACTGAAGGGTGTGAGCCTTTCTTCAGCACTTGGAGAACCTCTGCTACATCTCAAAGAGGCCATTGTCAATATTGAACTTTATGGACTCTTTATGGGAAATATCCATCTTAAAGAGATCGGTTTGATTGAGCCAGAACTTTTTGTGATTAAAAACAGAGAGGGTAAGTTTAATGTCGCAGAACTTTTGAACTCTAAAGATTCACAGGCTAAAGAGGTGAAAGAAGAAGATACAAACAGCGCGCTTCCTTCAATGGTTATGGAGTATTTTCATATTAAAGATGCCACTTTAATCTATAGTGATCTTAGTAAAGCAGAAGCTTTTTCCGTAGCTTTTAATCAGCTTGGTTTTCGTGTATTTGATATTAAAACGAAGGATATTCAAAACAGTGAGGACCGGATACGATTTTTTACTTATGTTAATGATGGTGGATTTATTGACATTCGTAGTGAACTGCTTTCGCTTGAGCCTTTAGTGTTAGAGGGGAGTGTTGATTTTGAATCGGGTAAGATCTTTACGGGGTGGAGTTATCTCCAAGAGATACTCAATCTTGAAATTGCCGATGGCAAGCTGAATGCCCATACCGATTTCTTTTTTAATAGCGATGAACTTAATGCGACAGGTCTGGATAATATTGCTTTACGTCTGGAGCGTTTACGAATCAAACCTAAATCTGAGCATCATGATATCTTACATGTAAAGCGTATTGATCTTAATGATGGTTCACTTTTTCCACTTCAGCAAAAAGGGCATTTTGATACCTTAGCCATTGATGATGTCACCTTACATGTAAAGCGTCATCGTGATGGCTCACTCAATTGGGAACACTACGCAAAAGTGAGCAGTGAGCGTAATATAACAGCTCAAAAAGCGCCTACAGAAGCAGCTCCGTGGGATGTCACTTTAGATCATTTTAAACTCCAAAAATTTCATGTTGATGTTCATGATGAGGGGATAAGCCCCACACAGCATTTTGTGCTTAATGATTTTAACTTGAGTGCACAAAACCTTCATTCACTTGGGGGTCATTCTTTAAACTATCAGATGGCCTTAGGTTTGAATGAAAGCATGACCTGTTCTAGCGAGGGTACACTTGCCCATTCGTATTTAGATGGCAAGGGAAGCTTTACATGTAAGGGTGTCGATCTGACATGGTTTCATGCTTATGTTGATGAGGCTACGGCTAAGAGTTTTGAAAAATTTGATGTGAAACTGAGCCAAGGTGATCTGAGATTTTCACTGCCCTATCGCATTGCTCAAAACGAAGAAACGATTTCTTTGATGCTTGATGATGCGAGCTTAGGTCTTCATGATATAAAAGTTAAACAAAAAAGCAGTGCTAAAAATCTGATGCGCTTTAAGGCTTTTTCTTTAGATGGAATCACGCTTGACACCTCTAAAGAGCGCTTACATGTAAAGAATATTGTTCTAAAAAAACCGCGAGTCTATACAAAAAAATTAGCCTCTGGAAAAATGAATATTGATGGACTAATCGAGCCTAAAGCAGAAGAAGCACTAAAAAAAGAAGAAAAACCGAGTGAAGAGAATAGTGCATCATGGCAGGCGAATATAGATCATTTCAAAATAGAGCGTGCGGGAATCTTTTTTGACGATGTCTCCCTTCAAAAGATGGCAAAGATGCGTATTCATGAATTTAACTTACATGTAAAAGATATCAGCAGTGATCTTAAGCAGTCGCTTAGGTATGAGAGCAATATGCGAATCAATGAAAAAGCAAAACTCTATCTTAGCGGTAAGGTTCGTCCTGAGCCGCTTCGTGTGAAGAGCGCCATTAACTTGCAATCTTTACAACTTAGTGATGCCAATCCTTATATTGGCGAAACCTTAAACCTTGATTTAGCACGAGGTCATCTTGATCTCATCGCTAACCTACGATATGAGCCTAACACAAAACGTACCGATATGACCATGAAAGGGCGTATGAGTATTCGAGATTTTGTAGTCAATGAGAGTGAGAATGAGAAGACATTGATCGCTTTTGAAAAGATCAGTGCTTCGCCTTTTTATTTTGATTTGAAACCCGACAGACTGAGTATTGAAGCGCTTGAAATTTTAGGGCTTTATTCGAATGTACACATCGATGCGAATAAGACCTTGAACTTTTCTAAGCTTGCTAAAGAGCACAAGAGGAGTGTGGTTACTGCGGATACAAACGAGACAAACAGCTCTAAGCAGCCAGCCTTCCCCGTTAATATTGTCAAGCTAGATTTTAAAAATGGTATCACGGATTTTGCTGATGACTCCCTGCCTTTGAAGTTTAGTACGCACATCCATGATGTAGAGGGGACGGTATATGGTATTTCAACACAAAAAGATCTGACAAGTTATGTCAATCTTGGTGGGGTTATTGATGAATATGGCTCGATGAAGGTGGATGGCTCTTTAAACAGTGGTGATCCTAAAGCATTTACCAACCTTAGTGTTAATTTTAGTAATCTCGCCCTTAATAACATGAGTCCCTATTCAGCAAGCTTTGCAGGTCGTAAAATCGATGAGGGAAAACTCTATTTAGATCTCAAATATAAAATCGTAGAATCTCAGATTTTAGGAGAAAACTCGGTTGTTATTAAAAAAATCAAACTAGGCGAAAGTTTTGAAGGTGAATCAAGTTTACCTTTAGGCTTAGCCATTGCTCTGCTTGAAGATAGCGATGGTGTTATCGATATTGATTTGCCCGTAGAGGGTAATATGGATGAACCTGACTTTAAGTATGGTGCTCTTGTCATGAAAACTCTTGGCAATCTTATTATCAAAGTGGTGAGCTCTCCATTTAGTTTCTTAGGTTCTATGCTTGGCATTGAGGGAGATGAACTCAAGTTCATCGCTTATGAGTCAGGCAAGAGTATCTTATTGCCTCCTGAGCGTGAAAAACTTGATGCCTTAAGTGAGGCACTGCAAAAACGTCCAAGACTCTCCTTAGAGGTTAAGGCATCGTACAATGCTAGCATGGATAAGTTTCAACTTCAAAGAGATAAGTTTGAAGCCCTTGTGATAAAGCGCAGCGGACAAAAAGAGAGTACCGTCCTTATGGATATCGATTTTATAGAAGATCTTTATGACGAATATTATAGTGATGAGATAAGAGAAAAAATTGAAGACACCTTAGAGAAAGAACATGAAGATAAGGCGATATTTAAAAAAGTTTATAAAAATAGACTCCTTAAAGAGCTTATTCTTAAACAAGAAGTTAGCTTATCTGAGCTTAACTTTTTAGCACGTGCTCGCGCGGTGCGTATTAAAAACTATCTTGAGGTGTCACAAGGGATTGATGCTGCTCGAATTGTCTTAGCAGAGAGTAGTGTAAGTGAAGCAAGTGAAGAGGGCTTTATCAACACGACGATGGAAATTATTGTCAAAGAGTAAAATGTTAACAAGGAGTGAATATGCCATTTACAAAAGAGAAGCGTCAAGGGACGTTTAACGGTATTCTTTTTGTTGCGATTATAGCAGCAGCGGCAACATGGATTGCAGCACTAAGCCCTGTAGCGGCTATGGGAATTTCACCTCTTGTTGTAGGCATTGTTATCGGTATTTTTTATGCCAATACCCTGCACAATAAATTTCCAACAGCCTGGGAAAGCGGTATCACTTTTTCAGGTAAAAAGATACTACGGTTTGCCATTGTTTTTTACGGATTTCGAATTACCTTTCAAGAGATTGCTGATGTAGGAATGGAGGGCTTTTTAGTCTCTTTAGTGATGTTGGCTTCTACCTTTATTCTTGGAACGTGGATTGGACAGAAAGTTTTTAAGATGGATAGAGACACGTCGATGTTATCAGCATCGGGTGCATCAGTTTGTGGGGCTGCAGCCGTTTTAGCGACGGAACCTGTACTTAAGGCAGAAGAGCATAAAGCTGCTATTGCCGTCTCAATGGTTGTACTTTTTGGTACGATCTCTATGTTTATGTATCCTGTTTTGTATGCGGCTATTATCGAGCCAGCAACAGGCTTTTTACACATGACACCGCAACAATTTGGTATCTATGTTGGGGGTACAATTCATGAAGTCGCACAAGTGGTTGCCGTACCTGCTTCAATTCCAGGAGCTAGCGCTGAGATGGCAAACTCTGCAGTTATTGTAAAAATGACCCGTGTTATTATGATTGCACCGATGCTTATCGCTTTAGGCATTTATCTCTCATACAGTGCTAAAAAGAGTGGGAGTGCAGGCGGTGGTGTTAGCCTTGTTATTCCATGGTTTGCAGTCTATTTTGTGGCAATGGCAGGATTTAATTCCTTACAGCTCATACCTCAAGATATTGTCAATCAAATCAACATCATCGATACATTTTTACTGACAATGGCAATGACAGCCTTGGGTATGGGAACCCGTTTTGCAAAATTTAAAGGCTTGGGTCTTGCACCCGTTTATGCTTCGGGTGTGATGTTTCTCTGGCTTGTTATTGGTGGTTTTGTTATTACTAAGTGGATTACTACTGCGTTTTAATTTAGTGCTATAATAAAACCATGATAAAGATATTAGGTTCTCAAGGCAGTGTTTCACAAACGGGTCGAGGCAGTTCGTTTTTAATCACGCCTACTATTGCAATTGATGCAGGTAATCTGCTTGAACCTCTTGGTGAGGCTTCTGCTGAAATTGAGCACCTTTTTATTACGCATACCCACTCTGACCATATTATTGATCTACCTTTTTTAATGACAAGCTATAATGAAAAACGGACAAAAACGCTTAAGATTTATGGTTTAAAAGAGACGATTTCAACGCTAAGAGCGCATCTGTTTAACTCAAAAGTATGGCCTGATTTTACACAGATTATGCTAGAGAACGGATTACCAAGTATACAATATGTTACGATTGACTTTGATCAGTCACTTTATATTGATGAGGTGCAACTCACCCCAATTCATGCGGTTCATATCATACCAACCTGTGGGTTTCATCTTAAAACTCCTAAGGAGAATATCCTTATTAGTGGCGACACCTATGAAAATAATGCCTTAATTGATAGAGTCAATGCCAACAGAGACATTACGACATTGATCGTTGATGTCTCTTTTTGCTCATCTAAATATGATATTGCAAAAAAGAGTCAGCACCTTACTCCGAAGCTGCTTGCAAAAATGTTGAAACGACTCGTAGGAAGTGATCTGAAAATTTACACCTATCATCACAAACCCTTACAAGAAGATCTTATTGATAAGGAACTTGAAGCGATGGGGATTTTTAAAAGTGGTGGTAAGCGTTTAGGTGATGGCGATGTACTCTAGCGTCTTCGGTAGCTTAAGGCCTCAAGAAGATGGGTTTTAGTGATGGTGTCACTTTGTTCAATGTCGGCAATAGTACGGGCAATTTTTTGAATCTTTTTTATGGAACGAAATGAGAGTGAAAAACGTGAGATAGCTTGATCTAAAACCGCTTGAGTTTCATTATTTAAATGACAAAATCTCTCAATATCACTATCCTCAAGTGCTCCATTTAAAGATTTCTGTCCACGTTGTAGCTGTTGAGTATACGCCTCTTTTACTCTTACATGTAAGCTTTTTGAATCCACACTACTTCTATCTTGTGGTGATACATTTTGCATTTGAACATAGAGATCAATACGATCTAAAAAAGGATCAGAGAGACGGTTTTTATAACGTTGCACTTCAAGATCGCTACAGCGACATTCGAGTTGCGAATGAAGTAAATTTCCACAAGGACATGGATTCATTGCACTGACAAACAGAAAATCTGTGGCGTATTCAATTTTGGAGTTCACTCTTGAGATACGAATATGGCGATCTTCTAAGGGCTCACGCAGTGCTTCAAGAACAGTTTTTGAAAAGTGGGGAAGCTCGTCAAAAAAGAGGATTCCCTTGTGGGCTAAACCCACTTCGCCAATTTTTGCTTGATGTGAACCCCCACCAAAAATACTCGCGGCAGTTGAGGAGTGATGTGGAGCCCTAAAGGGTCGTAGCGGAGTAAACTCAGGTTCTCTACCATCAAAACTTTCTAGTTTCGCAATATCAAGCAGTTCTTGAGAGGATACGGGAGGTAAAATATAGCGCAGTCGTTTGGCTATCATGGACTTTCCTGATCCTGGTGAGCCTTCAAGAAGAAGATTATGCATCCCTGAGGCTGAGATGAGTGCTGCACGTTTAGCAATCTCTTGACCACGTATCTCACTAAAATCAAAAGGGTAGACGTCTTGAAAATAGTAAGGAGCATTCTTTACATGTAAGCTAGGATGATTAATCGTTGCAGCCTTACATGTAAAACCTTCTTCTCCCTCTTTTAGCAAGGTCATGGCATCATTGAGATGTTTAACACCAAAAAAGCTAACATTGGGAATATTCGAGAGTTTCTTGAGACTTTCAAAAGGGACAATGGCTTTCTCGATACACCCTTGGTTAGCAAGAGAGAGTATGAGTGCGAAGAGTAGAGCATTCTCTTTGACACTGCCATCAAGTCCAAGTTCTCCAAAGACCATGTAGGCATCAAGTTTAAGTTCTTCGTGATTGAGAGCAATGAGCAGAGCAATTCCTAGATCAAATTGACTGCCCTCTTTTTTGAGATCTGAGGGAGAAAGATTAATTGTAATACGTTTAGGAGGAAAGCTGAAATCATTGCTCAGTAGTGCCGACTTTACACGCTCTTTTGACTCACTAATTGACTGCGATGCCATGCCTACAATATTAAAACTAGGAAGCCCTTTTGTCAGTGTAGCCTCGACACTGACCACTTTAGCTTCGAGACCTTCAAAGGTGGCACAAAATAGTTTTTTCATGCTCTAATCATAACGAAACTCTTATGGCTAAGTGTAAATTTTTACGATATGCCATATATTTCATGTTTCATTGTGATACGTTGGTAACAACTCGTTTACTATTAAGAGTCATTGAACCCAGAATCTAGATGCACTAGAGTATAATTGTCTCTTATAAAACCTAAGGATATGATTATGAAAAAAACTTATGGTACTTTACTATTGGCCTCACTCTTGACACTCTCTTTAAGTGCAGCGGCACATAGCAATCAGGCTTCAAATAATCCAGCTACTACTGGTTTTGAAAAACGTATAGGCGGACATGAAGAAGATGTCGCAAAATCAGTTATTGCTTTAGATGATGGTTTTCTTATTGTAGGAAAAAGTAAGAGTTTTTCAAAGAATCGCTTCTTTAATATCTACATTATTAAGATTGATAAAGAGGGGAATAAACTCTGGTCAAAACATCTTGGAACCAAAGAAGATGAAGAGGGTAATGGGGTTGTCGAGACGGATGATGGTTATGTCATTGTTGGCTCGTCTGATAAATTAGGCAATGATAGAAAAAGTATCTATCTCGTGAAGATTCAAAAAGATGGAGAATTTATCTGGGAACGCGCTTTTTACTCCAACAAGTTTGATTACTACTCAGGTAATGATATCGTTAAACGTGATAAGGGTTTTATGATCGCAGCAACAGAGCGTCATCCGAAACTTTTTAATGAGCAGATTGATGCGTATATTCTCAGTGCCGACACGAAT
>JAYEGP010000282.1:0-1721 GCA_034659135.1 Campylobacterota bacterium | reverse complement strand
AGTCTGTAATTTCAACATTATCAACACTGCTGTGATTCCATTCAAAGCAGATTCTCCACTGCTTATTTAGAATAGGTATCTATAAGGTTATCGACTCAATATGCACACACTCCCCATCACTCACAATTACGGCATCAACTTGATAGTTACATGTAAGAGCATGTTTTTTAAGATAGACATCCACTGTTTTTAAAATTTTAGCAATTTTCTTTGGGGTGATATTTTGCACGGCGCGTTCATAATCGAGACCGCTTTTGACCTCGATAAAGTGTAAAACATCAGACTTTCTAGCAATGACATCAATCTCTCCAAAACGGCTGTAGAAATTACGCTCTATAATCTCAAAACCATTTTGTAAAAGATAGTGACATGTAAGCGTTTCTGCCTCATCGCCTACGGCCCTGCTCACTGGTTGATCACTTCTACCTTAATCGATTTAAAGGCCGCTGTTAAAATCAGCTCATCGCTTTTATCTCCAAAAATCGCATTGATACGTGACTTGGAGTGATGAAAGGTCGAAAAGAGTGTTTTTGGCTGTACTTTGTCTGTGAGCTTAATACGTAGCGGTTCGGTCTGACCAAACTCTGTTTTTAATACGACAAACTCACTACTAAAATCTGCGGCATCCTCTTCACAGACAAGAAGAACATCTTCATCATAACGTTTGTTTAGCTTTTCGCTCTGTTTGGTCTGCGCCGCATTATTATAATGTGCAAGTGTACGACCCGTTGTCAGATGATAGCCTTCGAGTTTTTTATCGATAATCTCCTTGATCATCCCGCGCTCTTGATACTGGTGATAGTGAAACTCTCCCAGACCATCGGGTGTTCTAAAGTCTAGAAGATGAAGCACTGGGGTGTCTTCATTGTAAACCGGCCACTGCAATCCGCGTTTACGGTGACGCTCCATTCTCAGATACGATGCCCCGCTGAAACGGCGATGTGCAGTTTCACGAACCTCATCCCAAACCTGAGAGCTGTCTTCATAGCTATAGTTTCCGCCAAGCTTATTATCAAGCTGTTGAATAATCTCCCAATCATCAGGCAGATCACTTTTGACTAGAGGCTGAGAGAGGTGCAGACGGCGCATGGCATTAACATACACACCCGTCTTTTCATAAGCAGATTTCACACCAATGACAATATCAGCGCGCTTCGCAATATCGGTCATAAAAAGTTCTTGAACAAGAATAAATTCTAAATGATCCAGAGCTTTTTCTATCTTATTGATATTGGGATGGATATGCATAATATCTTCACCCATATTGTGAAGGGATTTTATCTTTCCATCAAGCATGGCATCAACGAGTTGCGGTGTCATCAGACCCACCTCTTTTGGCTCTTGATAATCCGGATCATAATACGGCAAACACCCCATATCGCAAGCCCCTTGAACATTGTTCTGTCCACGAAGCGGCATTAAGCCTGCACCATTTCGACCGATATTACCGGTAATAAGTGCTAAATGAGTGATGGCCATAACCGCGTACGATCCATCCGTATGTTCCGTTATACCAAGTCCCCAGAAGATCATCGAGTTTTTTACCGCATATTCGCGAGCGATATTTGGAATCATCTTAGCGAGGTACTCATAACCTTCAAGCTGTTTAAAATAATCAGGGTTCGCATAAGGATCATTCAGAATTTTCTCTTTATACGCTTCAAACCATTTGGTTCGTGTCTTGATAAACTCTCTGTTGTAAAGCTCTTCATCTAAAATAA
>JAYEGP010000281.1:0-9035 GCA_034659135.1 Campylobacterota bacterium | reverse complement strand
GCACAGCCTTTATCTATAAATGTTTTCATACCTGCTTTCTCTTCTTTGTTAAGTGCGCCAGGGCAACCGTTTAAAAAGTCATCATATTTTGATGGGGTGACCAAAGTACGCTCAAAGGTTGCGATGGTATCGGTGATCTTCTCAAAGTTGATCTGCGTATCTTTTCCGTACGCCATCTTAAAGGCACGGACATATTCTGGCATAGAGTTTACAGTAGTGACAACATGTTCTGGTGTTGCGGCCATCTCTGGGTGGGCTTGAATTGGACCTTGTGCTTGTTTCTCTAAGTCAGGGTCACGACCATCCCAAAACTGTGAACTGAAAAATACTGCGTTATAAACGGTAGGTGAGTTCAAGTGGTGAGGGTTTGCTGTCCAGTTATGTCCAATAGCGGCAGGAATACCGTCATCGCCACCTTCGGCAAGGTTATGACAGGTATTACAGCTGATCAATCCACTTTTAGAGAGACGTGGATCAAAATAGAGTTTTTTTCCCAATTCAACTTTTTCATCCGTAATAGGGTTTTTTGGGTTGTCTATTAATTTTAAAAGTTCGAGTTTAGACTCTGGTATTGGGCTAAGTCCCGCTTCTTTTGCTTGATTAGCAAGCGTTGATGCCATTAATGATGCTACCGCCAAGGTAGAAAGTAGTGCTATTTTCATAAGTTTTCCTTATTGCTTTATTATAAAATATTTATGATTATAGTTGAATAAAACTTAAAGGAAAATGATTATTATGTAGTAAAAAGTCTGCCCTTTATTATTCCTAAATATTCTTAATTAGATTGGACTCATGTGGGAAATTCGTATAAAAAGATGTATTATTTTGCTTTAAAAATATTACATGAGGATTAAAAATGAAAAAAATTGCACTTGCATTAGTTGTAGCACTTGCTTTTATTGGCTGTAGTGATGAAGAGATTGTTGTTGAACCAAAGCTTGTTGTTGGAAAATCCATTGAATCATTAAAGCTTAAAGATCAGTTTGACCAAGTTAAAGGTATTCATGCAGATACTAAAAAAGTGATGTTCGCTTTCTCTAAAGATATGGGACATCTGAGTAATGATTACTTTAACACGAAAGAGCCGACATTTTTAGCGGATAATAATACCATCTTTATTGCTGATGTCAGTAGTGCACCTTCATTGATACGTAGTATGTTCATTATGCCGGGACTTAAAGACTTTAAGCATACGGTACTTGTTTTTGATGAAAAATCAATGGCTGCTAATTATCGTGATGATGCTAATGCAGAAAAATTGATGGTAGTTGGTCTTGATAACTATGTGATTAAAAATATCCGTTTTATCACCACTGAAGAAGAGTTAGCAAAAGAGTTTTAAGGCGTATAGATGCGATATGTTATACCACTGCTTGTAACACTTTTGATAACATCGATACAAGGTAAAGATTTGAGTATTTATGACTACCATGTAAAGAAGATTGATGGCGAAGAAATTTCGATGTCACACTATAAGGATAAAGTATTACTTATCGTCAATGTGGCGAGCGAATGTGGTTTTACACCCCAGTATGAGGGTCTAGAAAAACTATATCAAAGTTATAAAGATGAGGGGTTTATGGTTTTGGGTTTTCCATCCAATCAGTTTGGAAAACAAGAACCTAAAAGTGACAAAGAGATTTACTTTTTTTGTCAGGGAACCTATGATGTTCATTTTGATATGTTTGCTAAGATCGACGTTAATGGTGAAAATGCCAGTCCACTTTACAAATATCTCAAAAATGAGCAGAGCGGTCTTTTATGGACCGAAGGGATCAAGTGGAATTTTACAAAATTTCTTATTGACCGTGATGGTAAGGTAATCAAACGCTATGGCTCTTCAACCAAACCCGAAAGTATTGAAGAAGATATCCAAACTCTTTTAGCGCAATAAAAACATTAAAATACCTTAATGGCAATAAGCTTTACATGTAAAGCTCTCTTTGTGTAATATAAGAAAAAATATTATAAAGAAGTCAAAAATGCCTGATTCTGAGAGTTTACTTTTAATCCAAAGTGTTGTTGATAGTCAAAAAGATCTAATTGCTCTCTTTTATGATGATGACATTGTATTGACAAACCACGCCTTTAATCACTTTTTTGGAGTCGCTTCTTGTGAGCAGTACAAAACTGATTTTGGTCTCTTTGTAGATAATTTTGTTCCCCATCCATCGTACTTTAATAAAGATAGCATTGAAGCTGATGAGACATGGATGGAAGCAATTTTAAAGCGAAGTGAGTCGGATCGTATTGTCAGTATGATGACACCATCTTTTGAACCGCACGCTTTTTCAGTTGGGATTGATAGCCGTGTTGCTAAGTACAGCATGGTGACTTTCAGTGATATTACTCAAAGTCTCATCCAGCGTATTATGATTGAAAATCATGCCAATATGGATAGAGAGAGTGGCGCTTATGCTAAGGAGTATTTTTTACATGTAGCACAGAGTTATAAAGATGCTGCTACTTTTAATGAAAAGATGATATCATTGATTTTGATCCGTGCAGATAAAAAAGATGGTTCAGACCTTGCCAAAGATACCCAGAGTCTTAATACCTTAGTCAGTCACTTTAGAGGCAGTATACGCCAAGATGATATGCTTGTTCGCTGGAGTGATACGACTTTCTTACTCATTTATCTTGTAGATAGTGAGAGTAATGCTGAGCGAATGCTTGTGAAATTGCAAGAGATAATCAATCACGACACTATTAAAGATGTAGCGTGTCATCTTCGTTTACATATGCAGCAGGAAAATGAAGATATCAATACTTTAATACGTCGGATTAGTACTTAGGAATCAAAATTAAATAAAACATAAATCTTAGCGTACTCTTTTAGCCCTAGTCAAACGATTTTAATCGTCGCGTAGCTAAGGCTATGCTCCTCATAAAATAGTGTGACTAGAACTAAAATAGCATTCCCTAAGATTTACATTTTATTCAATCCTGATTCCTTAAACTTGTTATTTAGATAAACCATTTAATGTGTCAATAATTTCATCCATCTTACTACTTACCTCGTTGACCTCATTGGATATATCATTGACTTCATCTGCATTTTTGTTTAAGGTACCTGAAGTATCTGAAATAGACTGAATCAGTACATTTGTTGTAGCAGCAGTCTCAGCTAGACTTTTTTGAGTTCTCTCTGCGAGTTTTCTCACCTCATCAGCAACAACTGCAAAGCCACGTCCATGTTCACCCGCGCGAGCTGCTTCAATAGCTGCATTTAAAGCGAGCAGGTTCGTTTGGTCTGCAATATCTCCAATCGTTGTTAATATCTCTTTAGTCTCATTGGCATTTGATACAAGTTGTTCAAGGTTCGTAACCATCTCATTTTCAGTTTCAGAGACACTATGAATCCTAGCGACTATATTGTTTATGCTATCTTTAAACTCAACTATTGTTGTGTTGGTAATATTTTCTATCGTCGTGTTTAACTCTTTTGAAGACTCTATAATTTTCTGATTTGAATTGTCGTTTTGCTGTTGCATATCTTCTAGTGATTGACCAAGCGTATTGATATTATTAAGTAAATCAGCCATTTTTGCCTCTACGTTTACTGTACTTCTCGTTGAAAACTTACCCTCTGAAAAGCCTTGAAGTGTTGCTATGGCATTGTCTAGATTATCTTCAGAGCTATCAAGCATCTTATTCATACTATTTCTTAAGACATGAACATAGGGTGTTTTCGAATCAGAATTAATTCTTGATGAGAAATCTCCTTTAGATACTTTATCTGCTACTAAGACCATTTCTCCAGCAACTTTAGTATCAGTTGCTGTAGATAACTGATAACGCGTCACTATCTTATTGAAGCCTTGTTCTGCTTCAGAGCTTGCATTTTCATTGATATTGACTCTATTTCTATTGAAATTCATCATCTCGAGTAGCTGCATTCTTTTTTCATCTAAGCTATGAGCATCATCACTCGAAGAGAGGTTTTGAAGAACTATAGCCGTAGCAATGGTTACAATAGCTAAGATAGCGTGAATCATAGAAGAGTCTGTAAGAAACATAGAGGCAAGTAACATAGTAGAGGTAATCGCTAATATAATATTTTTTAGTAGTAAGTTCATCTGGTAATCCTAGTTGAGTGTTTTATATAATGTTTCAGCATCAGCAATCTCTTGTTTAGAGGGTTTTCTTCTGCAAGACATAAATGTTTTCTGTTTTGTGCTTTCATCATACATAGGGTATACCGTTGCAAAGACCCAGTAATACCCACCATCTTTAGTGGCATTTTTAACATAGCCATTCCATTCATCTCCACGTTTTACCGTTTCCCATAAATCCTTAAAAGCAGCCTTTGGCATATCCTTGTGACGAACTATGCTGTGAGGTTGACCAACCAACTCCTCTAATGTATAACCAGCCACTTTACAAAAGTCATCATTTGCAAAGAGAATTTTACCTTGTTCATTAGTTTGTGATACTAAAAAATCATCACTTTTTAATACATATTCACTCATTATAACTCCATATTTAATTTTTTTATATTTTTACTTAAACGTATCTCTTATCTCTAAAAATTCATCCAAATGATCAAAGAAAATATCTATGAGTTTTGGATCAAAATGCGTCCCTTTCTGCTCTTTCAATAATTTAAATATTTTTTCATCGTCCCAAGCTTTTTTATAAACTCTATCGCTCCCTAGTGCATCAAAGACATCTGCTAGAGCGGTGATACGACCATATATATGTATATCTTCGCCTTTCAAACCTCTAGGATAACCACTTCCATCATATTTCTCATGATGCTCATGTGCCACCGTAGCAGCAGCTTTAAGGATATCTCTGTTTGATCCTTTTAAAACATTGTATCCTATCTTTGAGTGTGTTTTCATTATGACCCACTCATCATCAGTTAAGCCCCCAGGCTTTTTCAATACATCATCAGGAATGGCAACTTTTCCTATGTCGTGCATAGGTGAAGCATCATAAAGTAATTCAGCTTCGATTTGACTAAGACCATATTTAAGAGCAAATAGCTTAGAGTACATCGCAACTCTTTTAACATGATGTCCTGTCTCTTTTGAGCGAGATTCTCCTATCTCACCCATTTTATATATCACTTCACGCTGTGTCTCTTCTATCTCACTATGAAGATTTTTAATCGCTGTGATATTATTCTTAATGAGAAGGTATTCTTGAATCTCACCATTAACATTTTTAATGGGCTTGATGGTTGTCTTGGTAAAGTAAGGTTCGCCACTTTTTGGTTTACCTTTAAATATACCTTGATAAATATTTCCACTTTGAATGGTCTCAAGTATCTCTTGTAAATTTGATAAGGAGCTCTCATCTACAAAATCAGTGACAGGATGTCCTACCATCTCTTCATAACTATATTTAGAAAGTTTTAGATGGCTATCATTGACATACTTTATTATTAGGTTTAGATCTGTTTTTACAATAGCATTGCTATAATCAATCCCATCTTCATACTCTTTAAGATAAAAAGTCTGCTCATCTAGAGATTTTGATTGGTCTTCAAGCTGATCTTTGAGTATCTGTTTGTACTCTTCAAGCTCTGTAATATTATGTCTAATCGCAGTATATTCAACGGTTTCACCATTTGCATTTTTTACGGGAAAGATAGTGGCATCAACCGTATAAGAACTGCCGTCTTTTGCTCTGTTCTTAACTTTTCCATGCCAGATATGGTCACTTTTTATCGTAGCCCATAAGTCCCTAAAAACCTCTTTGGGCATATCCTTATGTCGAATCATAGCGTGTTGTTGACCCAGCAGTTCTTTTCTTGAATAACCAGAGAGTTTCACAAAGGCATCATTGACATAGGTTATTTTCCCATGTAAATCTGTTTTTGATACTAAAGTGGTTCTGTCGATTTTGTTTTGGAGTTGTTCTATTATAAATACTTTCTCTCTGTTTTGCTTGTAGAAATAGAATATGATTAAGATAAAAAAGAGGGTTACAAAAAATTTAATCAGTTGTGATACGTATATGTCTTGAATATTTGCATCATCTCGTACTGAAATAAAATATCCAATTTTTTTATTGGCAACATCTTGAATGGGAATAAATACTACGATTTTGTGCTGTTCAAAGTTATGGATCACTTTAGCAAAGGGCATACTGTTTTCTAACTCGGGAGAGATTCTGTTTTTTATTTTTTTCAATACATCAGTTATTGATGAATTTTTGACATAAATATTGTTAGCCATATAGTAGTTCTTATCAGCACAAAAACTATGATAGTACTTCTTAATACATTCAGGTGCTATTCTCTTTTCAAGAGTATTTTTATTTAAAATCATAGAATACTCCCCATCGAGAGACTCTTTCATTTGAGTGATTATATATTTTGGACTAATGGATGATTCAACACTCCCTATGTATTTTTTATCGGCATTAAAAAGAGGATAGACATATCTAAAGCCACCAAAGTATCTGCCCACTTCAAAGCCATATACAGCTTTTTTGTTTGCTATAACCTGCTTTATACTATCTCTAAACAACAAGCTACCGCCATGCTTTTGAGGTTTATGAAACCTTAAAAAACTCTCACCGTTTGCTAAATGAAAATGAAACTGCAAGACTCCTTTTTTAGCCATTCTCTCATATTTATGTTTTAAAAGCTGATACAGCTTCTCTCTGCTAGTCTCTTTCTCTTTATCACTGTTTGCTCTTTGTATTAAAGAGATAATCGCTTCACTCTCTAAAACATCATCAAAAAGTGCTTCAGATATTTTTTTGTTAATAATAACTACTTCATTATATTGAAGTGTTAAATCATATATTTTTTCATCTAAGTATTTATTTTTATTGTTCTCTAGTTCTAGGAATGAAATAGCAACCAGTACAATTATGCTCAAAATTAGTATTAAAATTTCTTTTGTTCTCACATTTTTTATAGTGTTCATATGTGAATCCTTTTCTTGAAATTTTTGACTTACCAATCATAAGTAGAAGCAATTTTAATAGACTATTAAATTAATGGGGATTTTACTCAATAGCAACTGTATTGTCCTTTAATGTTGTATGAGTGTATACATCATAATAGATGCGGCAACACTGACATTAAAACTTTTGATTCCCTCAACCATCTCTATTTTGACACGCTTATCGCAAACATCAAGAATCTCTTTTGTAATTCCTGTTCCCTCATGTCCCATAAGTAAGACCCATTTTTGTGGCACTTCAAGTTTTGCTAAGTCAATAGCATCATCAGTAATTTCAGCGGCTAAAATGGTATAACCCGCGCGTTGAAGTGTTGTAATAGTTTCAAAAATATTGTCATAAATATGTACTTGTAACTTAGCAATATATCCCATAGAAACACGTACAGATCGTCGTGAATAGGGGTGGGGACCTTGTTTGGGAAGGAGATAAGAGTTGACGCCTAAAGCGGCGGCAGAGCGAGCAATGGAGCCGATATTTTGCGTAGATGAGATTTCATCTAACATAATAATCTTATCACCAAGTGCCTCTAAAGATATGCTCTGGGGACGAATACCGTGCAGCATAACATTGTGATGAATTTTATGTCCGACAATACGCTGCATCACTGTTTTATCGGCAACAAAAAGTTTTGGAATCTTTTTACGTAAAAGCATCTCTTGACATTCATCATAATATTTTTGAGTTGCTAAGATACTTTTGACTTCAATATCGGTCTCTAAAAGCATATTGACAACCTTTGGGCTGTCTGCAATGAAGCTGTTATCCTCACTAAAAGCCTTGTCGCGAAGCTGTGCAAAGATTCTTAGTTCTGGAGAATCAAGACTCTTTACATGGTGGAGATTTAATCCATCCATCGCGTAGGGTCGTAGCCGTCACTAGGTCGTGTAACGGTTTCTTTAGAGAGCTGTTTTGTCATCGTGATAACAGGAGCATCATCAACAGGACTTTTTTCTTCACGATTCTCAACATATTCAAAACCAAATTTATCGAAAAGTTTTATAGCAGGGGAATCTTTAAGCACACTCACACTGATCTGCTCATAGAGTGCCCCAGCTTCTTGTAATAGCTGATCGAGCATTAACGAGCCGATACCTTGAACACGAAATTCAGGCTTTACCGCGATAGTGAGTATGGGTGTCTGTTCATCAATAAAGGCATTGGGATTTTTCTCTTTGGAGATAAGACGTATCCACGCGGCACCGCTCAAGCCTGATGTCCCTAGTGCGTAGAGCCCAAGATCTCTACGCGTCAATCCATAGTATTTCTCATAGATCTCAAGCTCTGGAAAATCAGCGAGTGTTTTTCCGATGTCATCAAGTCGCGCGGCATAGTGAAGCATATCAGTAGCGATCTTCTGTTCTGAAGATCTTAAAAAGTAAAGTGTTGGTGTCATGAGCGCATTATACTAAGCTTAAGCCTATTTTTCCTTTCTCTTGATCAATTGAGATGACTTCTATCTGAGGCAGATACTGATTAAGCGAGAGAACTTCTAGGGGATGGGCGATGCGTTTTTCACTCATCTTTGAGATGTGAATCATGCCGTCATTTTTTAGCCCGATGTCGACAAAGGCTCCAAAGTCGGCGATATTACGTACAACTCCTGAGACAAAATTGCCCTCTTTAAGCATTTTGATGTCAGTTATACCCACTTTAAAAGGAATGGCAGGTAACTCTTGACGTGGATCAAAACCCGGTTTTAAAAGCTCTTTGACGATATCTTTAAGCGTCTCTTTTCCTACATGTAAAGCTTCTGATAAAGCATTGATATCGATTTTCTGTAGGTCTAAACCTTCAAGCTGTGAGGCGATCTTATAGCTTTCGGGGTGAATGCCACTATTGTCAAATACGCTCTCTCCCTCTTTGATTCGAATAAAGCCAGCCGCTTGCTCATACGCTTTTTTTCCTAAGCCTTTGACCTTAAGCAGTTGCGCCTTACATGTAAAGCTCCCCTGTTCGTCTCGGTAACTGATAATATTCTCTGCCAGTTTAGCTCCAATCCCTGCCACATGAGCAAGCAGTGAAGCCGAAGCGGAGTTGATATCCACACCCACACGATTAACAAGGTCTTGCGTGACATCAGAGAGTTTTTTCTCTAAAAGTTTCTGATC
>JAYEGP010000280.1:0-9043 GCA_034659135.1 Campylobacterota bacterium | reverse complement strand
CCATCACCAAAAAAGGTCACTTTCTCATGGGGAGTATCGGTCACCGAGTTGTGAACAAAAGCGCGTTCAAGTCTATCAGACTGTATCAGCTCTAATTTTGTTCGAACGATATTATCTAGTGTTTTAAAGTACTCTATATGTTGCGGTCCCACTTTACCTACTACAACCAGATGGGGATGTAAAAACTGTGCGATGGTATAGATATCGCCCCGCTCTCGTGCTCCTGCTTCACAGATATAGATCTCAGTATCCTCGCTAAGTGACTCATTCACATCACGAATAATCCCGCCAATGGTATTGACACTGCGAGGTGTAGCATAAACTTTAAACTCACGTGAAAGAATCTGTGTCATAAAATTTTTCATACTTGTCTTCCCGTAACTCCCCGTAATCGCTATAATTTTTAGGTTTTTCATCGAAGAGAGTTTTTTAGAAGCCTCTTTTTGATACATCATAAAGAGATACTTCTCAATGATAAAACTACCGATAAACGTGACCGCTAGAGGCAAAAAGACCCCATACATCATACAGGCATCTTGAAGCGCACAGAGAAAATTTTGAAAAAGAGTTAAACTTAGTAGTAAAATGAGAAAACGGCGTACACGCCAGGTGAGTACTAACTTTTTATCCAGACGTTTATGCCAGATAAAGATACCCGGTAAGATCGCAAAATAGAAGAAAATAGCAAAAAACTGTCCCGTGGTGTAGTAGGCGATAAAAGGAACAATAAAGTACATAAGATGCCACAGCGGCTTATGATGCTTCAAAACCACACGTTCTAACTGATAGTTATACCACTGAAGGTTAGTAATAAGATACCAACCCAACACAAAGACAAAAAGTAAATTTGTGACAAAAAGTCCCATCTGTTCGTACATCTAATTATTCTCCAAAAATGAGGCTATAGCCTTACATGTAAGATTTTTTTCTTTCATAAAAAAGTAGTGATCACCGCTAAATTCTATAAGCTTTGAGTTGTTTATAAGTGCATTAATTTTATCTGCTGTGGCTATGGGTGTTGCGGTATCTTCTTTGCCCCAAAGCAGTAAGGTCTTTGCCTTACATGTAAGAAAGCTATCGCTAAAATCTTCATTGACAGTATATTTGAAAATCTCGTACATATGAGGAGAGAGGTTTTTAGCATCATCAGCTACAAAAAGATTGCGAATTGTATTAAGTCCTAAAGGTTTTAGGAGTTTGTTTAAGGCTATTTTCACTCTTACATGTAAAGGTTTTTGAGTAAGGATTCCTGAAGATGCCATCAAAACAAGATGTTCGGGCTTAAGCAACGTAGCTACTTTACCCCCAAAGGAGTGCCCTGCCACACAATCTTTTTTAGCCTGAAGCGCTTCTAAAAAAAGGTCTATAATCTTGGCATAATCCTCGACATTTAAAAAAATCTCATTACTTGATTTTCCAAAACCGGGAAGGTCAATGTAGATGTGACGATAATCAGTGAGACAGGCTCCTAAGGATTGATGCATCAGCTCTTTATTGGAGCCCCAGCCATGTAAGACTATAAAGTCTTTTTCAGCTTTTGGATTAAGCATCTCATAACTGAGAGAAAAATCATAATCTTTATAGTGGACCGATTTGGATGCCACTATTTTCCTTTAGCCTGGTTAATTGAGTGGATGTATTGGTAGCTTACCTGAGGACGTTTTTGTTTCGGTAAGTTGAGCAAAAGCTCACGAATGAGTCCATCAAAATCTTCAAAAAGATAGTGTGCCATTGATCCGGGAATAGGATTAATTTCGTTGAGATAAACGTCACCATCGATCTCAAAGAAATCACAACGAATCAGAGCCCCTTCAAAGAGTCCCGTATAAATCTTGGAAAAAGCATGTTGCAATTTTTCAACCATAAGATCATCAAGCACTGCCTCATTTGCCTTAGATGAACGCGAAAAATCACGATACTTTTTATCAAAATCTAAAAACTCTCTCTTCTCAGGCTCTTCAACGATAGAGTACTTTAGCCCATTTTTGAGCGATGTGCCTGCAAGATTATACTCTTTGACACCAATGATAAAAGGCTCCACAAGCACACGCTCATCAAACTCAAAAGCGACATCAAGCGCGTAATCAAGCTCACTCTCTTCTTTAACGATACTCACACCGATAGAGCTTCCTAAACGCGCCGGTTTAATGATAATAGGCAAGCTCATACCTACCTTATCACCCTGACGCAGTATCTCATAGGCTACAGTTTTTACCCCTAGTGACTCTGCTAACCATTTAGTATAACCCTTATCAAAACTAAAAACGGAAGCCTCTTTTCGTGGACCGATAAACGCGATATCATAGAAGTCTAAAATCGAAGCAATCGCACCATCCTCACCATCGCCACCATGAATAAGATTGAGTACCGGCGCATCGATTAGTTCTTTTGAAAAGGTTTTACGCAGTTCAAATCCACCTTTTGTTACATGTAAGCGTGGCATTTTTTTATGCGAACCAGTAGAGAAACTCTTAGCCTTCATCTCTTTGTTATCAATCTTATAAAACTGATGATCTTGATCACAAAAAATGAAGTTTAAATCAAATGAGTGCAGTTTTTCCATCACGGTAATGGCGCTGACGATACTGATCTCATGCTCGTAACTTGCACCACCAAATAAAATAGTTAGCTTCAATAAATTCCTTTAGAGTTTTTGTAGTTTTTTAAGTGCTTCTTTGACTAAAGAGGCGGTATCGCCTCCCTCGCACGAGGACAAAGCAGAACTGATCTGATCTTTTTTAAATCCTAGAGATTCAAGAGCTAACATCGCCTCTCTAGCTGCTGGATTGCCTGAACTGTTGCTATCAGCTAAAATGGCATCAAAACCACTGAGTTCAACTAAAATACGCCCGGCGCTTTTAGGTCCAATACCCGGAACTTTTTTAAGCATTGTAATGTCATTTGCAGCAATAACCGAAGCAAATTGTGAAGCGGAAAAGGTAGAACAGATTGCCATACCTACCTTGGGCCCTACGCCACTAATTTTAATCAGACGTTCAAAAAGTACTTTCTCTGTTTTTTCATAAAAACCATAAAGCTGTTGTGCATCTTCTCGGATGATATGGCTTACATGTAAACTGACATTTTCACTGCTAATCGCTCCAAAGGTTTGCAGTGACACAAAGACTTCATACACTAAACCATGAGCTTTTACATGTAAGAATGTTGGTTCTTTGTACTCTATACTACCTTCTATTCCTACTATCATCTATTCATCAACCTCAGCAATGTAAAATTCTTCTTCTTTCTCTTTAAGACCTAAAGCTTTCATAACAGTATTGTGCTCAGGTATAAAGTTGATCTCCATAGCCGGATCAACAAGTTTGAAAATAATCTCATTATGATTTCGCCAACGGTCATTATTGATGATGCGTGCATCAAAAATACTATTTTGAGCAGAAGTAAACCTCGCTTGAAGCAGTTCAAAGTTCTCTTCTTTTTCTTTCAACTCAACTTTAAGTGCATCAGAGCGCTCATAAAAGGCGTGAAACTGCTTATATTTTTTTACAAAAGCAGCAGGCATTTTCACACCATTTTTCTTGTAATGTATAAGCCTTTTTTTAATGTCCATGTAGGCCGGTTCATTTTTTCTAATCGTCTCTAAGTGTTGCGCCACTTCTGCTTTTAAATTTTTGACGACAACTCTTGCTTCTTGAATTAATTTAGTATTATCTTCAACAGAGTGTTGGCAATCTTCAGAGACCATCGGATCAATAATAAGCGTGTTCTCTCCACCTTGTAATTTGCTAATCGAAATTAAATGTGATGCGCTCAAGGTAACATGGGAGCCCAAGGTCTCTATGGTAATCTCACGAGCTGTCACCTTACCCCCTAAAGCTTGAGAAATTGTGACCACATCAGCTTCTACCTCACCATGTTCTAAACGTGTGATATGCAGTTCACGTCCCTTAGCTTTTCCTTTATGAATATTGATATCTAAAACATCGGATTCAACATAAGAGCTCTTATGCGTCTGTCCTTCTACCACAGCTTTCATAGAACGAATTTTAGCATTAGGACCAACATTACCTTCAACATGGATCTCATTAACTTCAACTTCCATTCCCATGCCGATAGCATCTTTCATGACATCTTTCTCTTTGACATTGATAGAGACATCAGCATTAAGATCAGTTTCAATAGAACCCGTTGTTTTAAAGCTAATTTCACTCACATCCACTTCTGATTTTATATCATAGGTCGCGTTTTCAAAAGTCACATAGCCATTATCTTTTGAGCGGTACAAAATGTTGGTATCACTTTCAGTCACCTCAATTTTTTCACTAACAGAAAACGTAGGTTCATTGGCAATGATTGGCTCTTCTGGCTTTATATACTCACCCCTACAATTACGTCCAGCTTCACCCAGTTTTGGCTTGATATACTCTATTAAAAGTTCATTTTCAACGGCACTAAGAAGATATCCACGTTTAGAGTAATCAATACGATCAGATTCTTCAACCTCATCTTGCTCACTCTCATAATGTAAAATCAATGCATCACTAACTGTAGCAACAGGATCGATACCTTCACCAACAAGAAGTATCTCTTTTTTCTCAAAACGAAGATGCTCATTAATCTGTAGCTTGGCTTTTAACGATCTCACCACTTCAGTCATATTTTTATCAAAAATATTGATCATCAGATTTGCTCTTAATTTTTTCTTATTGATTAATGCCAGAAAATCTTTAGAAAAATCATCATAATATTCAAGAGTTGAACCGGGTTTGATCGTTAAATAGACCTTTGTCATCAATGAGTTCGCACCAATAGAGACATCGAGTGTATCAAGCGCTGGTGTATCAACAAGTGTAAAGATTTCAATCTCATAACTCTGCTTGATCTGAAAATCTTCATCTAAAAAAGAGAGGTTATCATCTAAATCTTTAACCTCATCAGAACTTAATTCCATCCAATCTTCACTATCACCTGCACCTTTTGTAAACGTCTGAAAACTAAAAAGAGTAAAGTCAAGCGTCCCAACAGGAACCTTGTAACTCGAAGCGATACGGACAAGTTCTTTGGCAACATTTTCAGTACGTACAACAACAGGTTGAATACTTTTAGCAGTATTGGAGTTATTGTTTACAGCGTCTGACATTACCTACCTTTAAAATAGTGACATATTTTAATCACTAATTGGTTAAACTTTTGTAAAAAGCACATACTATACCATGTTTAAAGCCATATTTACCAATAGTTTCGGAATTTTATTCTCACGAATTTTAGGTTTTATTCGCGATCTTTTAATGGCTTCGCATCTTGGTGCCAACATCTACAGTGACATCTTTTTCATCGCCTTTAAACTGCCTAATCTTTTTCGACGTATCTTTGCCGAAGGGGCTTTTACCCAAGCTTTTTTGCCTGCTTTTACCCGTTCACGCCATAAAGCGGTTTTTTCCATCTACATTTTTACGTTGTTTTTAAGCATCATTATGTTTTTGACCATGCTCGTCAATATCTTTCCCGAAGCATCTGCTAAAGTTATGGCTATCGGTTTTGATGAACAAACAGTAGAGTTGGCCGCGCCTTATGTCGCTATCAATTTTTTTTACTTACCACTTATCTTTGGAGTTACCTTTTTAAGTACACTTTTACAATATAAAAACCATTTTGCAACGACAGCCTTTAGCACAGGACTACTAAACATTGTGATGATTATTGCCCTTTTACTTTCTCAAGAGATGGATCAAGAGCACATAGTGACCTATCTCAGTTATGGTGTTGTCATTGGGGGTGCTACACAGTTTATCGCCCATCTTATTGCCCTATATAAAGTCAATCTTTTTCCCCTGATTATTGGTGGAGGAAAGTATTATAAAAAGAAATCTGCGGCTATTGAGAGAGAAGTTGGCCGTTTTAAAGGGCAGTTTTTCCCAGCTATCTGGGGTAACTCTACCGCACAATTTGCTGCCTTTTTAGATACTTGGCTGGCCAGTTTTTTAGCAACAGGTTCAATTAGTTATCTCTACTATGCCAATCGTGTCTTTCAACTGCCATTAGCCCTCTTTGCAATCGCGACTTCTATCGCACTTTTTCCAAAAATTGCACGTCATTTAAAACATGCTGATGAAGACAAAGCTTCTACTATGCTCACAAAAGCTTTCTGGTTTCTTGCATTTTTACTCAGCTTTAGCAGTATTGGCGGGCTTATTTTATCTCATGAGATCACGTGGCTTCTCTTTGAGCGTGGTGCCTTTACATGTAAGGAGACCACAAACACCTCTTTTGTCTTACAGATGTATCTTATCGGTCTGCTTCCTTTTGGTCTACAGAAGATTTTTTCACTCTGGTTATACGCTCAAAACCGTCAAGGTGAAGCAGCAAAGATAGCAACCTACTCTTTAATATCCAATATTCTCCTCTCCTTAGCGCTTATTGCACCACTTCAAGCGGCTGGGCTCGCTCTAGCAACGTCAATAAGCGGATTTATTGGACTTATAATGACGCTAAAAGCATTTGGCTTCGAAAAGTTTTTTGTTATAATCGCGAATAAATTTAGCCTCTATTGGCTGCTTAGCACTCTCGTTTTTTTCGTATTGGTGCTCGTATTGAAGGATATTTTACATGGTTATATTTGACTCAGTCACTAAAGAGAAACGTCTTTTTAAACCCCAAGACCCTTCACGTGTCACCCTTTATGTTTGTGGCCCAACGGTTTATGATGATGCCCATTTAGGTCACGCTAAGAGTGCTCTTGTTTTTGATCTGCTCTCTCGCGTCATTCGTGCCAATGCGTACACGCTTATCTTTGCTAAAAATATCACCGATATTGATGATAAGATCATAAAAAAATCTACCGAGAGCGGCATTAGCATTAAAGAACTCACTGACACCTACACCGAAGCGTATCATCGCGATATGGATGCACTTGGTGTGATTCGTCCCGATATAGAACCAAAGGCGACTGAATCACTTAATGCAATGACAGAGATGATTCAAAATCTTATTCACAAACAACATGCCTATCCAACTGATGAAGGTGATGTCTATTTTGACACGAAAAGCGACAGCAGTTATCTTAGTATTTCAGGTCGTAATCAAGATGAAGACGATACCCAGAGCCGTGTTGAAAGTACTACATGTAAAAAAAACAGTAGCGATTTTGCCCTATGGAAAGGGGTGAGTGATGATAGTTTTGCCTTTGATTCTCCCTTTGGAAAAGGACGTCCTGGATGGCATTTAGAGTGTTCTGCCATGATAGAAAAGCACCTCAGTAATACGGGTAACTTTGCTATCGATATTCACGGTGGTGGCGCTGATCTTCTCTTTCCTCACCATGAGAATGAAGCCGCACAAACACGGTGCTCTACCGATCATGAATTGGCAAATTACTGGATGCATAACGGTTTTGTCAACATTGATGGCGAGAAGATGAGTAAGAGTCTTGGCAACAGTTTCTTTATCAAAGATGCCTTAAAAAATTACAGCGGTGAAGTTTTGCGTTATTATCTTTTAAGTACCCATTATCGCAGTAACTTTAACTTCAACGAAGAGGATCTTATCGCTTCAAAAAAACGTCTTGATAAACTCTACCGCTTGAAAAAACGTCTTTTTGGGCTCAAACCTAGTGAGATTAAAACTCCTTTTCAAGATAAAATCATGGAAGCCTTAAATGATGATATGAATGTTTCTGTCACCTATGCGCTGATCGATGAGATGATTCAAAATGCCAACGAAGGTCTTGATGCCAATGCTAAAGATAAAGTGTTGAAGCGTGAAAGTGTCACCAATCTTGCCTTTATCGAAAGTTTATTGGGTTTTGGAACCCAAAATCCTTTTGAATACTTCCAATTTGGCATGGATGAGGCAACAAAAACAAAAATTGATACGCTTATTATCGAGCGAAGTGAAGCTAAAAAAGCTAAAAATTTTGAACGCTCTGACAGACTTCGTGATGAGATTTTAGCCTTTGGAGTCAGCATCATGGATACCGCTGAGGGTACGTTTTGGGAGCGTGTGGAATAACTTTTTGTAATAAAGGCTCAATTTTTAGCAATGGCTTTTCAGCACGTGCTAAATCCCAATCGTCCATTAACTCACCTCTGTGTTCGTCAGCCCATTCTAAAAAAAGTGGATTTATTACTGGGATGAATGGCATTTTATGACACTATAGTTTCTATTAAGTCGCCTTTTCTTTGTAGCAGTATTATATTGTTATTGAATGCCACTTCTTTCACATCTTCATTGATGTTAAAACTTGCTAAACCTAAGTGATGATTGTAGTCTCTATATTCTGGATAAAGTTTTTTAAAATTACTATATTTTTTAGTTATTAGTTTTTCTATATCGCTGACATGGGCTTTGTACTTTGTTTCTATGATGGCTACATCTTTACCATTTACAAGCAGTATGTCATACTCATCTTCTATATCACCCACTCTTTTATGTGCATTTTTACTTGAAAAATCATACTTGATACCCGCTATAGTTGGATTATGACTTATGGTATTCCAAAAAAACTCTTCTGCTATATCTCCTTGATTGTTTGAGATATTGCCAACTAGTTTCGCTACCTTATCTAGCCTTCTATCTGATTTTTCCTGGGATGCTTTTAATTCAGCACTTGAATTTTTCAATTCAGTTTTTAAATCTAACAGAGCTTGTGCTAAATCTTCTGAGCTTATCATGATTTACTCTTTTTATTTTTTATAATTATAGCTAAATTTCGAAAACTTCAATTAAGATTGCCGCGTCATTCCTCACCATGACAGTCATTGCGAACGAAGTGAAGCAATCTATAAAGTTGTATGAATCAGCTTCTTGGCACACCCCGACCCTTTTTCCTCTCTATAGGTTTCACCAGAGACTCCTTTTCCCACAGTCGCAGATAGGAAGAATTATATTGTGCTCATCGTAGTTAAAAGTAATGATTATTCCTAAAAATCTTGTATTTTGCTTGAATAAAATTTGTTTTACTTAGGAATCAGAATTGAATAAAATGTAAATCTTAGGGATTGCTATTTTAGTTCTAGTCACACTATTTTATGAGGAGCATAGCCTTAGCTACGCGACGATTAAAATCGTTTGACTAGGGCTAAAA
>JAYEGP010000279.1:6113-9090 GCA_034659135.1 Campylobacterota bacterium | reverse complement strand
ATCTCAAGTACGCACTCTATAATCATCATAGGTAAATATTTTATAGGGCTTGATGTCACCGTCTGACTCTTTTATGACAATACTTGCAGGATTAATGCCGTTAAAAAAGGTACTTTTTACCATGGAGTAAGCCATCTGATTTTCAAATACAATCTGATCGCCTACATGTAAAGGCGTATCAAAACGGTAGGTTCCTACAATATCTCCTGCCGCGCAGCTAAGGCCGGCGAGTTGATAGCTGTACGCTCCCTCTTTGGCGCTGTTACGAACACGAGGCGGATTTTTGGTCATCATCACATCAAGCATATGGACCTCTATTGAGATATCTAAGATCGCAATATCGATCTCATTATGAACAAGGTCTAGTACCCTTGCAATTAACACGCCCGCCTCATGAACAATCGCTTCAGAGGGTTCCATGTAAAGCCTAAGGTTTGGATAGCTTTTGTGAAAATCATTTAAAAGCTTGATGAGATATCCACGATCATAATCTTTACATGTAAGCGCATGTCCTCCGCCAAAATTAATCCATTTGAGCTGTTTTAGCTGCGATGAAAACTGTTTTTCTAATGCACGCATTATCACTTCCAAAGCATCAACGCTACCAGAGCACAGAGCATGTACATGTAAACCTTCAACACCGTGTGGTATCTCCACTAACGAAGAGGCTAACAGACCCAAACGGCTCCGTTTTCGGTTAGGATTACAATACGCGGGAAGATCAAAAGGGAGTTCCAAGTTCACTCGTAATCCACATGAAGTCACGGTTTTAATCTGAGGATAAAATCTCTCAAACTGTGTGAGTGAATTAAAAATAAGCGTATCACTCATCTGAGCAATCTGCTCAATCTCTTCTTCTTTGTATGCAGGCGAATAGGTATGGACCTCTTTGCCAAAGGTCTCTTTGGCCAAACGTGCTTCATTATACGAGCTTACCGAAGCACCACTAAGATACGCTCGTATCAATCCAAAGCTTACATGTAAAGAGAACCCCTTTAGTGCTAAGAGAATGTTCACACCACTTTGAGACTGTATTGTTTCGAGAAGTTTTAAGTTCTCTTCTAACTTCCGCATCTCGCAAACAAATACAGGAGATTGTAAAGCTTTAAATTCATCCATACGCTAGGCTAATGACTTCGAGCTAAGGCAGCAAGATTAATCTGCTCCGTTTTCTCATCTTTGGCTTTTTTGTCTTCTTCATAACTGCCCGTAGTAAAAATATACTCACTGCTTTTCAAAGTACACCCTTTCATTCCAGGGAGACAAGGTTTCTTAACAAGTTTACACTGACCTTGATAATCATGCTGACAGGTCCAACCCATGACACACCTCGCTATTTTTGCATTATTTTAGCATAAGTCTATTTTTACTCTTACATGTAAAAAATATTTAATGCTCTCTTATTAGCATTGCTTAAAATGCACACACTAAGGCCTAGTCGTCTGGCTTCATATTAGGCTAAAATAATGCGAGGAGTTCGTATGAATATCTCTTTTTTCACAACCGTATTCGTGTCATTTTTCACTATTATTGCATTAGGCTTCTTCTTTGCCACTTTTTTCTGGCTTCTGCTGCCTTTTATTTTTTTACTGGCGCTGGCTATTTTTGATAAGATTCAAACACGCCACTCATTACGCAGAAACTTCCCCCTTTTTGGGAGGATACGATGGATACTTGAGTCGCTAAGACCTCCTATCCGACAATATTTTATAGAGTCTGATATTGATGGTGTTCCTATTAGTCGTCAACTTCGAGGTCTGGTTTATAGACGTTCTAAAAAAGAGCTCGATACGGTTCCTTTTGGTACAAAAATAGATGTTTACGCACCGGGTTATGAATGGATCGGACACTCTTTTAAAGCCTTAAGTGTTAATGATATTGAGCAAAACCCTCGTATCACTGTTGGCTCTTCTGCTTGTACATCACCGTATAAAGCCAGTTTGTATCATATCTCAGCGATGAGTTTTGGTGCGCTGAGCAGTAATGCCCTGATCTCGCTTGGAGCAGGAGCGGCTTTAGGAAAATTTGCACTCAATACCGGAGAGGGAGGACTAAGTTCTTACCATCTAAAAAGTGGAGCAGATCTGATCTGGCAAATCGGGACAGGCTATTTTGGATGTCGAGATGAAGCGGGAAAATTTGATGCGCAACGCTTTTCAAACAATGCTTCAAACGCCCAAGTAAAGATGATCGAAATCAAACTCTCTCAAGGTGCAAAACCGGGTCATGGCGGAATTTTACCCGCAGCAAAAAATACATCTGAAATTGCTGAGATACGTGGCGTTAAACCCGGTATACAAGTCGATTCACCCCCGGCTCACACGGCATTTCACACCCCCATAGAGATGATGGAGTTTATCCAAAAACTTCGAGAGCTCTCAGGTGGAAAACCGATAGGCTTTAAACTCAGCATTGGACGTAAAAGTGAATTTATTTCACTCTGTAAAGCGATGTTAGAGACCAATATTGTTCCTGACTTTATCACCGTTGATGGTGGTGAGGGTGGAACAGGAGCCGCGCCACTAGAGCACACCAACTCTATAGGCATGCCACTGCGTGAAGCCTTAGCCTTTGTTAGTGATGTTTTGCGAGGCTATGATCTGAAAAAAGAGATCAAGATCATCGCCTCTGGGAAGATATTAACCGGGATGGACATTGCAAAACACCTTGCTTTAGGTGCTGATATCTGCGCGAGTGCACGTGGATTTATGCTTTCACTTGGATGCATCCAAGCCTTACAGTGTCATAAGAATAGATGCCCCACAGGCATCGCGACACAAGATCCAAAACTCGCTTCAGGACTCGTTGTGAGTGATAAAAAAGTACGTGTTTATAACTTTCAACATGAGACCATCAAAAGCTTTTTAGAGATTCTCGCTTCTGCAGGATTGAGAAACCCTGATGCACTCAACCGCACCCACATCTATCAGCGAGTGAATCGAACCGATTATCATCGCTACGATGAATTTTTTCCACC
>JAYEGP010000279.1:0-6013 GCA_034659135.1 Campylobacterota bacterium | reverse complement strand
CCACCCCTCCTTACACTCTCTTACACTCTTGATTCATAATGCTCTCATCGGTTTGGGAAACAGACCATAATAAGAGACACCTATAAGGACAGAGAGATGAAAATGAAAGTTCAAACACAAATTGTTAAGAAAATGAGTCTAGCATTGATAACTGGTGTTATCAGTATCATAAGCATCGATGCCAATGCATTAACCTTGAGTAAGCCTACTATGAAACTACCAACAAAAGAGAACTACTCACATATGGCATATACAATGTTTAAGCCAACAGCCAGTGATGGATTATTTGAAGATGAAGTTCAAATCAGATGGAATAGAGTATCTTGGGCAAAATCATATGAGATTCGAGTTAAAGATCCACTATTTTCAAAATGGAGTAGCGTAGTCACCCGTAAAGCCAGCTCCAGTCGAGAAGGGCGGATTCATATGTATAAGCAAAAAGTTAGAGGTGTTCATGAGTTTTCAATACGTGCTTGTGACAGTCTTGGCTTCTGTAGTAAATGGAGTGTTTCTGATCCAGGTGAAAAATACAATGGCAATAATGCTCAAATGCCTTTAGCACCTCTACACGTGAACGCCACAGATGGAAGATATGAAGGAAAAATAGGTGTCTCTTGGTCAGGTGTCAGTAGTGTCGGATGGTACCAGCTCTATCAACTCAATACTTCAAATCTATGGGAACCAATCAAAAAGACAAGCAATATAAGAACTCATATACGCTATGAAGCACCTGAGAATATTCAATATACGATTGGTGTTGCTGCATGTAACGCAGCAGGGTGTAGTAATCTTGATAATACCGATGTAGGTTATGCGAACTATTACAGTACGCTCGAAGCACCAAAAAATTTTAAAGCAAGTGATGGAAAATATAGAGCTTATATTCAGCTGCATTGGGATGAAGTTCCCCGCGCAGATGGCTACAAAATCTATAAAAAAGAGTTAATATACGGCTTATTAGCACCAACTTTTACTTTTATTGGGACAACACGCGACACTTCTTTTATCGATCGTGTCAATACACCCCATGCTACCGAATATGCCGTTGCGGCAGTCAACGATCGTCTTAGTAGTACAAAAGTAACAGACTTTGGATTTGCTGACGACTCCCACAATGTACGTATGAATAATCACTTTGTTTTGCATGCAGAGGTTTTACAGTGTGGAACACATGTTGAATTAAAGTTTCATAACTATTCATTAGGTCTATTTTCAAGAGATAATGCGGCCAATAAGTTCGACATTCTTAAAAAAGTGAGTACTACTGAAGGCTATGAGTGGACAAGAACAGGTGTGGTGTCAGGACATCAAGCAAATTCTGATAAACGTGACTCATTTGGAGGAGTAAGGACCTACTATAAAAACTTTACCATCCCTGCAGGCGTAGAGGAGCAGATTGGAATTAGAGCTTGTAAATTTGATGATCCATTTAAAGATGAAGAAGATCGAGTTGATTACTGCGCCGCTGGTGATGAAATTGAAGAAGTTACCATTAGCAATGATGGTATTGGCTGGTACTATGATGAGGGATGCCGAATATTTCAATAATAATCCAAAAACATACCCTCAGATGTAGAAATATATCGTATGAAACAAGTAGTGAGCACTATTAGGTTTACTACTCATACCAATACGACCACCCCTCGTTATAATAGTGCATCAATGGATGATGCATTAGTGTGTTAATATCAGCCTCTACCTCTTTCATATCTGGTGGAAATACTTGCATCGCTTTTAACTGTACTGCATCTAAGAACTGTAAATCATCGGGTAGTTTTGAAGCTGACATTACTATGCGATGCTTCATCGCTAGCGTAAATCCCCATTCTCCGAAATTCGGCACATACGCATGATAAGGGAGCACTTGCATTCCAGTACTTTCAACCGTATTGACAATAGAGTAAAAGGCCTTGGTCGCATACATAGGCGAAGTCGATTGCGTCACCATAGCACCGCCAAAGGAGAGATGGTTTTTAACCATAGTATAAAACTGTCTGGAATAGAGCCTGCTTAGTGAGACATTATTAGGATCAGGCAGATCGATGATGACAACATCATAAAGTTCTTGTGTGTTTTCCAAAAACTTCCAGGCATCAACATTCTTTACATGTAAGCGGCTATCTTCAAAAGCCTTAGCATTGAGTTTTTGAAGTAAGACATTGTGCGTAAAGAGTTCTGTCATTCTTGGATCGAGATCGACAAGCGTGATTTTTTTAACATCTTCATATTTTAAAACTTCACGCAGAGCAAGCCCATCACCTCCACCGATAATAAGAACATGTTCATGATGAGACGTTGCAATCATTGCAGGATGTACGAGCGATTCATGATAACGATACTCATCTAGTGAATCAAACTGTAAGGCGCCATTGATATAGAGTCGATACCGGTTATCATTACGAGTAAGCACAAGATTTTGATAGGGTGTCGTTTCAGAGTAAATAATCTCATCTTGATAGAGACGATGTTCGATAAAGGCTGAGAATGAGCCAAGACTTACAAACCCAATACCTAACACTATAATCACACCGACGATATAAGCTAAAACACGTTTAGGTAATTCCGAGCGAAAAAGGTACCAACTCATCAGCGCAACAAAAGCGTTCAAAGTTCCAAAAAACAGACCGGTTTGCAAGAGTCCAAGATTGGGTAAGAAGACCATAGGAAAAAGCAGTGCCGCCAGCAAAGCACCGATGTAGTCCATGGTAAAGACATTAGAAACATTGGTTTTAAGTGAAAAGTAGTCTTTTAAAATACGAATGATAAGCGGAATCTCCACCCCTAACATCGCGCCGATAAGAATAGTACTCAGATATAAAAACGGGGTGTAATTATCAATCACCGCAAAGGCATAAAAGAGAATAACCACGCTATAACCACCCAGTAACGCGATCCATAACTGTAGCTCGATAAAAACCTTGACCAACTCTTTTTCAATAAAACGTGATAACCACGATCCGATTCCCATTGAACTCATAAAGAGCCCAATAACAAGCGAAAAGTGAAAGATTGAATCGCCTAAAAAATAGCTAGAAACCGTTCCCTCAAGCAGTTCATAGACCAGTCCGCTGATGGCGATTAAAAACGTAGAGAAGAGAAGAACTATCTCTTTAGCTTTGTGATTCTCTTTCAAAAACCGCCTTAATGAATAGCGGCAGAGACGATCAGACCCATGGCAATAATCATCGAAGCCACCACAATACTCACCGCGACATTACCCTCTTGTACTACTTTTTGACTCACTGAAAAATGCGTTACTTTTTCAATAACATAGAGTGCCGCCATAAACAGTATCAGTCCTAAAAAACTGTACACCACTGTTGAAACCAAATACTTTAACCCTAACTCTTCCATTGCTTCTCCTTAAAATTATTTTCCATAACGATACCCTGAGGTACCTCCACTGCCTGAACGAACACTGTTATCACTAAAGTTAGTATCTTGCAAACCGATATCATTAAAAGTCAGATACCCTACCCCTAGTGTCAATGCGCTAAATAAGACGATAAAAAATTTAGTCATCATCATCTTCTTGTGTGTGCTTCCATAACTTGGTGTGATGCATTCCTAGTTTCATAAGATACCAGCTCCCTGCAAAAATAAGCCCTATAAAAAATATGAAAAAATAGAGCCCGCGAACGACATTTTCTCTGATCTTAACCTGCGTATAGACACCATGACGGTTTTCAGGAGCCGTAAACTTTAGAAGATAATTACCGGCATTTTTGACTTTAAAGTAAGCCGTAGCACTCTTTGAGCCTTCACTCCAGCTCTCACCGCCTTCATAACCGTGATAGTATGAGATCTCTTCGCCCAAGGCATAAACCTCTTCACCCTGAGCATCTTCAACACTGATATCATAATAGATCCAGCTATTATCGACATTACATGTAATGTCCAGCTCCACAAGATGCTCCGTTTCATTGATCTGAAACGGAATCTCACGCGAGGTGGTATTAAAAACATCTTCTTTAATAAAACTACCGCCATAAGAGACTTGAATGAACATAAAAATCGCAAAACTTATCACGGCAAAGAGCAGACACGTTAAAGAAAATGCTTTGAGACGCGGCATTGAAAAAGGCTTCAAAGGATGAAAACTAGCCTCTGCTTCTGTTGTGATACCAAAACTTTCAAAGACTTCATCGCTATCCATATACTCGCTGATGGAGTACTCTAACTCATTTTTATTTCGCTCCAGTGTTAGTCCAAAAGGGGGGCGTATCGCTTCATAGATCTGTATCATATCATGACGACGGGCGATCCATGTCAGTTCTCCCTGCACATAAGTTATATAGGCTCTATAGTGCTCATAAAAAGTATATTTTTGATTATTAAACTTAAATTTATTTTTAGGGCTTAATGTTTGCATTTTAAGAGAAGGTAGTCCTCGCGTTCGCCTCGAAAAGATACTGTTTCCCTCTTCATAACTCAGCCACGCATAGCCATGTGTCGGAGAAAAGAGCATAAAATCAACCCACGTATCTTCACCGACACTTTTACCTTTAACACAACTGTAAGCCACCATGCCGATAATCGTAAACTCAACACCTTTAAGTATCCCTTTCATACCGATACGAAAAGGGGTGTCAGGAAGCGGAACTTTTTTAAACGCTGCTAAGACCTTAAAGTTTTTCTCAACATCAAGTACACTGCCACAATACTTACATGTAAGACTTACAACTTGACGACCACCGCCTAAAGCATCCAGACTCCCGCCGCAGTTGGGACACTTTATCGCATAAGCACTCATGAGGAGAGTCCCTTACGAATCTCATAAGGATCGAGCCATTTTCCTTTGTAAAGCTTTTTGGTTTTGCCAAAAAACTCTACTGTCATCATCTCACCATACGACTTGGAAAGATGGGCATAATGATGGGTCTCTCCCACTTCAACCACCTCAGGAAGCTCTCCCTCAAAACCTAAGCATCTTCCCTCATCAATCTCGGTAACACGCCAGCCTTTGATCTCTTGATCGAGACGGATCTCTTTATGAGAGTACAGAGGCAAGCTGAAGGTGACCTCTTCTTCGAGGACATAATCCCCATCATCAATACTGAGCCAATAGCCCTTCTTGCTATCAACACACCACCACTCTTCCCAGATATTTCGTCCTGCTCCAAAACGTATTTTTCCTATGGGAGTGAGGCTCTGATGATTATAAACAAAGGGCTGATGTAAGCTAAGAAGTGAAGGTTCTTGTGAGAGCACAGACTGTTTTCCAGCGAGTCGCGCTCCCTCATCATCTAAAAAAACATGAGATCCACACGAATGACACTGCGCTAATTTTGAATACGCAAAATGCAGTGGAAGCTTATCTCCACATTGAGGACAGTTGATCTCTCGGCTTGATTTTAACTTCATGAGTTTATTGTACTTAAATTTTTTTTGGTTTATTATAAGAGCTTACATGTAATTTTGTTAGATGTTAAACATAGCCCCATTCATGAAATTTTTCTTGAAGATTACTGTCATTTTCGAAAGCTTTAAAGTAAAGATATTCTGGAGCTAATATGCCATTTTAATGTATTCTTTATATTAGTCCCTATTTTTGGGGTATAAGACAAAGAATAATCAACTACTAGGATAATGGGGACATATTTTTGTTGCTACGATTTGTTAGCTTTACATCACAAGCTTAGGAATCAGAATTGAATAAAATGTAAATCTTAGGGATTGCTATTTTAGTTCTAGTCACACTATTTTATGAGGAGCATAGCCTTAGCTACGCGACGATTAAAATCGTTTGACTAGGGCTAAAAGAGTACGCTAAGATTTATGTTTTATTTAATTTTGATTCCTTAGGAATACTTTATGCTTTCTTATTTAAAAGGAGTCAATCCATGAAAAACTTAGAAATCAGCTTAGAAAGTGCAAAATTAGATAATAGTTGCTCTAATGTTATATATGATTTAGCTCAAGAGGAGTAAGCTATGAATATAGGTACAGTTAAACACAATACAAATAGTTTTTTAAATGAAATAGCCCAAATCAGCAACTCAAATAATGAATC
>JAYEGP010000278.1:0-1736 GCA_034659135.1 Campylobacterota bacterium | reverse complement strand
TTCAGATTGAGTGTTATACCTCGACGCAGATGCTCATAAAAACACTGTACTATAAAAAGCTCAAAGATTTTGGTGATGGGATTGTCCGTCCTTCGGTTGTCGAGACCAGTTCACCTCTGTATAAGGGGTATAAGTCGATTATGATCTATGGAAAGATCGTGAGCAAGCATTTTGAAGATGAGGCCTTTACCCTCGATAAGCTCTCCAAAGCTTCTGATCTGAGACGTTAGTTTTTTGATGCGTACTCTGCTCATCTTTTTTCTTACATGTAAGATGCTTTTAGGCGATGAGTACGGTTTTGATATGGATGCTATTGAGCCTGAGCCTTATGAGTATAGCGGTTATCTGCGTGTCGATAATAAGTTTCAAAGACTCAATGAAGAGCCCTCTGCTACTCAAAATTATTTACATGCAGAAGGACTCTTTGATCTCTCTTATCATTACGAAGATGTCACTTTTAAGAGTTCATTTATGGCGACGTATGATTACATCAAGGATAAGCTCAAAGAGAGTGATCTTCCTGTTAATGAGCTCTATCTTGATGTTAAACTCACAAGCAATCACTCATTTTTGATCGGAAAGGAGAG
Organism: Campylobacterota bacterium; assembly: GCA_034659135.1. Lineage (GTDB taxonomy): Bacteria > Campylobacterota > Campylobacteria > Campylobacterales > Sulfurimonadaceae > S010-53. Next base: position 1,149 of record JAYEGP010000278.1, on the reverse strand, counting down.
TCTGAAATGGGGAAAAGGCTACTTCTTTAATCCTGTTGCTTTTTTTGATCGACCCAAGGATCCGACCCAGCCGACACTCGCACGTGAGGGTTTTCTCCTCTCCAAGTACAGCTACAACAAAAGTTTTAACACGGTGCTGAAAAATCTCAGTCTTGATCTGGTCTATCTCCCCTCTACGGAAGCGATTAACTCAGATTATTATAAATTGATCACCCATAAAGAAGATGCCCATAATGCCGCTTTTAGGCTCTATCTGCTTTTTTACGATACGGATATCGATATCATCTATAACTACTCTGATATCGCCAGCGATAAGATCGGTATTGATTTTTCTAAAAATATCCAGAGCAATTTTGAACTGCATGGCGAATATGCCAATACTCTAGATGCGGGGTATACCTACCTTTTAGGCTTACGCTATCTAACGGACTTCGAATTGACGATCATCAGTGAGTACCTCTACCGCTCTGAGGGCCTGAGCGCAGAAGCGATTGAAGATCTGCCTCTCACACTGCCTTTTGTCGCCAAAGACTACTGGATAACACTGGTGACGCAAAAAGAGCCTTTTGATTGGCTCTATCTGAGTCTTTATTATAAAAATATGACAAATTTACAGGATTTTTCACAGCAAAATAAGCTTGGCTTCTCTTACAGTTTTAAAAACAATGTAGATATGGATCTCTCTTACAATCGCAACAGCGGAAGTAGCCTTAGTGAGTTTGGTAAAAAGAGCGTAGAAGACTTTTTATGGCTGCAGATGACGTGGAGGTTTTAATGACCCGGTAAAACCTCTGATTTGTTATGTGTTGGATTGTAGTGGAAATCTTTCTGGATGCTCTATCATTTCTAAGCTTAAATCTACATCTAAATTTTCCCAATATAAATGTCCTTCTCCAAAACTTTCAACTTTTGTTATGTCATTTACTGTTTTATCTTTAAACCATGGAAAATGTTCATAAGATAGAGAGTAAAGGGGACAGGCTACTTTTCACACAGAGTAAAGGGGACAGGCTACTTTTCACACATCTTTCCTAGGTCTCCCTCTCTGATTTAGTGTAGATAGCATACCATGTTTTGTAGCAGTTTCTACTTGCCATTTTTCATTGCCTAGTGGTGCTTGTCTATTGACAGAATTACGTATATTATGTA
>JAYEGP010000277.1:0-1747 GCA_034659135.1 Campylobacterota bacterium | reverse complement strand
TCTTCTAGGTGTTTGGGATGCAGACCATAGCCTGGACGTACGGAACGGACATTCTTTTCGGTAATGATCTCGCCTTCTTGTACCTCTTGGGCAATAAAAAGACTTCGAGAAAAAACACGATTTTGCTTGACTTTTTCGCTGAGAGTATAGTTTACTTGCCCCATCGCTTTTTCCACATCTCTTACGGCATCTACCATCTGTTTAAATTCAGCAGGCTCAAGCGAAAAAGAGGCGTCAGGTCCACCAATGGCTTTATCGGCAATGAAATGTTTTTCAATCATACAGGCTCCAAGAGCTACCGAAGCGATAGGAACATTTACTCCAAGCGTGTGGTCTGAAAGTCCTATGGGGAGATTAAAACGACTCTGCATATCGCTAATCGTTCTAAGGTTGACCTCTTCAAGACTAGCAGGATAGGCTGAGGTGCATTTAAGTAAGATAATGTCGTTATTACCGGTATCTTTAATGGTTTGAATTGCCAGCTCAATATCTTCTAATTCAGATATCCCTGTGGATAAAATCATTGGTTTCATTTTAGAAGCGGCATATTTTATGAGGGGTATATCTTGAATTTCAAAAGAAGCTATTTTATAAGCGGGAGTATTAAGCTCTTCTAAGAAGTCTACGGCGGATCTGTCAAAAGGTGAGGAGAAACAGATAAGCCCCTCCTCTTTAGCAACTTGAAAAAGCTCTTTGTGCCATTCCCATGGTGTGTAAGCTTCTTTATAGAGTTGGTAGAGTGTTTTTCCATCCCAGAGGGAGCCACTTTTGATTTGAAAATGCTCATTGTCACAATCGAGAGTCAGCGTATCTGCCGTATACGTTTGTAACTTGATGGCATTAGCGCCAGCTTTTGCGGCTTCTTTTATAGTGGCTATGGCATTGTCTAGGGAGCCGTTATGGTTGGCAGAGAGTTCTGCAACAATAAATACGCCATCAGCGAGGAGCTTGAAGTTAGCTATTTTCATTAGGGATCTCTTCTATAGTGAGTTGGTATCTTCTGTTATCGATTTCAAAAAAAGCAGGGTACTCTTGATTTGAGGTCACACGGAGCAGATTGAACTGCTCTTTAAGTGTTTTATGGATGCTCAGTTCACTGTCTTTGGAGCCTCTTTTGGCATAGAAACTCTCTTCTCCTAGCTGTTTCTTAGGCTCTTGATACTGCTCATAATTTTCTAAAAAATCAAGACACATATCAATAATAAAATGTGCCTGTTTCTCTCGCAGTTCATCATGCAGTTCATAGCCACTAAGATGCAGTGTTTTTTGCATATAGATATCTCCGGCATCAACAGCGGAAGTGACTTCAAACATACTAAAAGGGATGTCGTTTTTACCCTCTAGTATCTGCCAAAACATAGGTGCCCAACCCTTTCCCTTTGGCAGAGCGCTGGCATGAATCACAAGATTGTGTTTATGCAGGTTGAGCTGTTTTTCTTCAATGATTTTATGATAACTTAGAATAAACACAATATCAAAAGGCTCTCTGATATCGTGATGATTAAAGAAAAGCGCTGATCCTGAAATCTTTACATGTAAGGATTGTGCATAAGCAACAAACCACTGATTTGGTGAGCTTAAGATAGCTACTTTCATAAGAGTTCCTCAATCATAGTTTGGAGTGTGTCAGCATCAAATTTTTTTAATACAAGATAGTCGTGTTGATGCAAGTACTCATAAATCTCTTTTTGATTGTCAGCCGTCTTAATAGCAACAAAAGGAAGCTCCATATAGAGAATTTCATTGA
>JAYEGP010000276.1:18401-32191 GCA_034659135.1 Campylobacterota bacterium | reverse complement strand
GATGTGTGGGGTATCAAGCAAGAAGTGGCCTTTTTTATCGACATTATAACATAGCGGTAACGGGTAAGTGTTTCTGGAGTCTTTTCTTACATGTAAGGTTTACCCTACTTTGTAATCAAAATAATAATAAAATTCTATCAATGAAGTTAATATATTTTATATTTAGGAATCAAAATTAAATAAAACATAAATCTTAGCGTACTCTTTTAGCCCTAGTCAAACGATTTTAATCGTCGCGTAGCTAAGGCTATGCTCCTCATAAAATAGTGTGACTAGAACTAAAATAGCAATCCCTAAGATTTACATTTTATTCAATTCTGATTCCTTAACTTTATTTTGCCTTATAACTTGATACTATATAAAAATTGTATTATCAAAAGGTCATATCATGAAAAGAAGAGATTTTTTTAAAACTTCATTAGTTGCCGCGGCAGCACTTGGAAGCTCTGCACATGGGGCAGGTCAACCTATTGATAACCGTAAAATATCAAAAATAGCATTTCCAGAAAAGCGTCCAATGATCACCTACTCTGATCGTCCACCACTTTTAGAGTCACCACGATCTACATTCACGCAAGCCATCACACCAAATGATGAGTTCTTTGTACGATGGCACATGCCCGAGATACCAACACACATTGATCCCCAAACCTTCCGTATTCATATCAATGGTCTTGTAGAAAAAGAGCTTCATATTTCACTTGATTATCTTAAAACAAATTTTGAACAAGTTGAAGTCACTGCAGTACTTCAATGTGGTGGTAATAGCCGAAGTGCCTTCTCGCCGACAGCAGGTGGAATCCAGTGGGGAAGTGGTGCTATGGGTTGCGCCAAATGGAAAGGGGTACGTCTTCGCGATGTTCTTAACCGTGCAGGACTCAAAAAAGATGCGCAATGGATCGGCTTTAATGGACTGGATAATGCTGCGTATTACGAAACTCCAAACTTTGTACGTGAAATGCGAGTTGATGAAATTGGTGATCATGTCATTATCGCATATGAGATGAATGATGAGGATCTTCCTTATCTTAACGGCTATCCACTACGTCTTGTTATTCCAGGAAGCTACTCTGATAGTTGGGTAAAGATGCTCAGTAATGTCACCGTAACAAGCGATTATCAAAAACTCTTCTTTATGGATGTCGCGTACCGTATTCCAGATAATGACTGTGAGTGTGAAACTCCAGAAAATCATTTTAAACCTACCAAACCCATTACAGAGATGAATGTAAAATCTGTTATTGGATATCCACAAAATGGTACGATACTTAACTACAACTCTCACGTTGTTGTACGTGGTGTCGCTTTTGATAGTGGACAAGGTATTCAGACGGTTCTAATCTCTACTGATAATGGAAAAAATTGGAAAGAGGCTCTACTTGATAAAGACCCAGGCGGACGTTATGGTTTTCGTGCCTTCAGGTTTGCTTTTCAGCCAAACAAGTATGGAAAACAGACCTTTATGGCTAAAGCAATCAACCGTTCTGGAAAAGCACAACCTTTAGCTGAAGATATTGGCTGGAACCACGGTGGTTATAAGTTTAATGGTGTCGATGTCGTCACTGTAGAAGTGGTGTAAGGAGCTATGATGAAAACATTACTATTAGCAGGACTCTTAACTGCCAGTTCACTTTTTGCACAGCTTGATGAAGACGTGGCAGTTCCGTACATCCCTTTTGAGATCAAAATGGGAAAAAACTTTGATGTCATTCAAGCCAACTGTCTGACCTGTCACTCTTTTGGGTATGTCATTAACCAAGGCCCTCAAAGCAAAGCGGCTTGGCATGAAAAAGTTGTCAAGATGGTTAAAGCGTTTAAAGCACCCATTTCCAAAGAAGATCAAGATCTCTGCACGGAATACCTTTTTGAATATTATGGCAATGGCAAAGAGAAGTAATCTCTATGCTACAATGGCACTATGAATACAAAGCGAGTCAAGCAACAGCTCTCATCACTAGCCCTCTCCATGTTCCGAAAAGATTTTTTTGGAATCTATCACGGTTCGGTTTCAGCTAAACTCGAATCAAACCTTTTTGTCATTAACACACGTGATACGATCTTTGACTCTTTTAATGAACAGAGTATGATTGAGCTCTACTTTAATAAAGACTATCGATGGAAAGACGCCAGTATTGATGCGGACATTCATCAACACATTTACAAACAGATCACGGAAGCAAAGTTCATCACCTTCTCCATGCCTCCCTTTACTACTGCTTATTCTATCCATGCTAATGTCATTATTCCCAAAGACTATTTTGGTTATAAAGAACTCGGTAAAATAGAGATTCATGATCCTAAGAACTTTGAGGGGTGGTATGAGAGAGCTGCGACAGAGATTCCTTACTACTTTTTATCACATCAAACCGATATTATGGTCATTCGTGGCTATGGTGTCTTCTCATATAATCGTGATCTACCTCAACTGGCTAAACGCTTGGCTATTTTAGAAAAGAGCTGTCGCTTGCTTATGCTTAACAGCTCTGTGAGTCAACTCGAACTAGACTTTTAAACTTTTAATCGCTTCATACGCAGTATCCATCATCTTATCAATCTCACTTTCTGTAATAACATAGGGCGGCATAAAATAGACAATAGGCCCTAATGGACGTAATAACACACCGTGATCCAATCCATATTGATACACTTTCAGTCCGATGCGATCTTCACTTTTAAAACCTTCAAGTTCAATAGCAGCAATCATTCCTGTCTGGCGTACCTCTTTTACATGTAAGAGAGTTTTAAAGACTTCAAGTTTCTTTGCTATATACGCTACTGTTTTTTTATTATTTTCTATAACATCATCGTTTTCAAAAATGTCTAAAGTCGCGTTAGCAGCCGCGCAGGCAAGTGCATTTCCGGTATAACTGTGTGAGTGTAAAAAAGCTCTGTTTAAATTGTAATCACAATAAAACTCTTGATAGATTTTATCTGTTGTAAGGACTACCGATAGTGGAAGATAACCACCGGTAAGCCCTTTTGAAAGGGTTATAAAATCGGGGGTAATATCAGCTTGTTCACATGCAAACATACTCCCTGTTCGACCAAAACCTACTAAAATTTCATCAGCAATAAGATGAACACCATACTTATCACAGATTGTTCTCGCTTCACTCAAATAACGCGGATGATACATATGCATACTTCCCGCCCCTTGAACCAGTGGCTCAACTATTAATGCAGCAATCTCTTTATGCCTTACATGTAAGAGTTCCTCAAGTCCCTTGGCGGCTTCCAAAGCAGCCTCAACAGTTTGATCTTTTGGAACAGGTGTCTGGATGGCACGAATAAGTAAAGGCTCATACGTCTCTTTATAAAGTTGTACATCTCCAACTGAAAGTGCGCCAATAGTCTCTCCATGATAACTGTTCTCTAAAGAGAGAAAAAGTGAACGTTCTTCTCCACGGTTTTTATGATAATGATAACTCATTTTTAAAGCAACCTCTACAGCGCTTGAGCCATTATCTGCATAAAAACAGCGTGTTAGTCCTTGAGGTGTTAATGCGACAAGACGCTCAGAAAGCCTTACTATCGGTTCATGCGTAAAGCCCGCCAAAATAACATGTTCTAAAGCGTCAAGCTGCTCTTTTATTTTCTCATTAATATAAGCATTGGAATGCCCAAAAATATTAACCCACCAACTCGATATTGCGTCAATATATGACTTACCTTCAAAATCTTCAAGATAGACACCATAACCCTTTTGAATGGGTATCATTGGTAAAAATTCATGGTCTTTCATCTGAGTACATGGATGCCAGATGACATCGAGATCACGTTCTGAAATTTCTCTGTTTTTCATTATTTATCCCTGTATTGCAAACAAATCTGTTATTTCACGAGCTTTCTCTTCAAAAACATGGACGATTTCATTGAGGTTTAATCGGAAAGAAAATAGAATGTCTTCAATTAAAAAAGTGAGGAAATTATACCATGATTTCTTGGATGCAAAGACACCGAAAATATCTTGTAGTAACGATCTGGATCTCCACGATCGCATTTGTTGGAGCCGGCTTTGTCGGTTGGGGCCAATACAGTTATGGCGATAAAGCCAGTGCCATCGCTAAAGTTGGAGATATCTCTTTAACACAGCGCAATTTTCAGCAAGCCTATAGTCGCCTTTATGGTCAATACAATCAAATTTTTCAAGGAAACTTTGATGAATCCAAAGCAAAAGAGTTTGGTCTTCAGCAACAAGCACTGCGCTCGTTAATCGATGGTGCACTCATTTTAAACCTTGCACAGACATACAAAATTGAAGTTAGCGATGCAGAACTTCTTGAGAATATCAAGACGCAAAACTATTTTTTCAAAGATGGTGTTTTTGATAAAGAGACCTATAAAAAAGTTCTTGCTCAAAATGACATGAGCATGAAAGATTATGAAACCGACACTAGAAATGGCATGTTGACAACAAAAGTATTGGCGCTATTTTCTAGTGAAGCGGCAGCACTTGAAATTGATGCCTTACATACCAGTGCCAATATACGTGATCGTATTTCATATAAACTCCTAACACCCGACGCAGTTACCATTACAACAAGTGATGCCGAGCTTAAACCTTACTGGGAATCAAATCGTTTTAATTATATGACACACCCTCAATATACTCTTGAAACCATCAATGTGGAAATTACACCAAGTCATCCAAGTGAAGATGAGATCAATGAATATTATAAGGCTAATAAACATAACTTCAAAGACAGCGAAGGTAAAATTCTTGCACTTGAAAAAGCGATGAGTGCTGTGACGGCTACTCTTGATGAGAAAGCTACCAATAAAACTGCTTTAAAAACGTATATCGCGTTTAAAAAAGGTAAACTAGACAGTGCCGTAGAGACACAAACAGCAACAATAGATGTATCAAATCATCCCTATGAAACAGCACTTTTTGAAGAGATAACACAATTAAGTCTCACTCAGCCTTATCTAAAACCTCGCAAAGTTGATGGTCACTATGTTATTGTGAAATTACTTAACATTAAAGAATCAGAATCAAAAAGCTATGAAGCGGCAAAAGATGATGTAAGAAAACAGTATGTTAGTGAACAAAAACGTTTTAAACTTCAAGAGCTTGCAGAACAATCTATAGAAAACTTTCAAGGAATGACTACAGATTTTCTCTCACGTGACGATGTTAGTAAAATAGATGGCCTTAATGAAGCAGAAGCTACGGAATTTTTGGGTAAAATGTTTGAAAGTGAAAACAAACGTGGTTATATCCAACTATCTAATGAAAATATCATTTTATATGCCATTTTGGAACAGAAGATGCTTAATGAATCTATAACAGATCAAGCAAATAATGTTATGAGTACAAAATCACAAATCTTAAATCGTGGTTTAATCAAAGTACTTGAAGAGCAGTATCCAACTGAGATTTACGTAAAAGGACTCTAATTTTGAATCGTACAGTTTTAGCTATCGACATTGGATCTACTAAGATTGCTGCGATTATCGCTGATATTGACGAAGATAATAACATTCAGATAACGGGTGCGGGTTTTTCTAAGGCTCAAGGTCTTAAAAAAGGTAGTATCACCAATATCGAACTCGCTTCAAAATCCATCAAAAATGCACTTAACGATGCCAAACGTGTAGCAGGGACGGAACTTAAAAGTGCTATGGTCTCTATCTCAGGGGCTTATACTAAAAGTTTAAACTCAAGCGGTATTGTTAATATCCCCAATAAAGAGATCTCCATAAAAGAGATCAACCGTGTTATGCACACCTCTTTATACAACGCAAATATCCCTAACGAATTTGAAGTTCTCCACACCCTCCCTTTTAATTTTAAAGTTGATGATCAAGATTTTATAGAAGATCCCGCAGGAATGAATGCATCACGACTTGAAGTTGAAACGCATATCATTACAACGCAAAAATCAAACCTTAACAATCTTCGCAAAGCCGTTAAAGCGGCAGGCGTTGAAGTCGAAAATATTATATTAAGCGGTTACGCTTCGGCTATTGCTGTTTTAAATGAAGATGAACGTGAACTTGGTGTTGCTCTTGTTGATATGGGTGGTAGTACAAGTAACATCGTTATTCACTCAGGCAATGCTATTCGTTTTAACGATTTTCTCGGTGTTGGTTCTAACCACATCACTAACGATCTATCGATGGCACTTCACACACCACTTGAAGCGGCTAATACGGTTAAGATAACTTATGGTTCTTTAAATGAACCAACAAATGATCTCATCGAGCTACCTATTATAGGTGATGAAGACTCCACGCATGAAGTCTCTTTAGATGTTGTCCATAATGTAATTTATGCACGTGTTGAAGAGACCTTAATGATTATTGCACAGTCTATAGAAAAAAGTGGACTTAAAGAGCATATGGGTGCTGGTATTGTCCTTACTGGTGGTTTTACTAAAATGGAAGGAATTCGTGATCTGGCTGTTGCTATTTTTGACAACATGCCGGTACGTCTTGCTAAACCAATGGAGCTTGATGGACTCTTTGATACCTTGCGTGATCCTTCATATTCCACTGCAATTGGTCTTATTAAATATTCAGCAGGGCATTTTGCTCCTTATGAGATCGATGTCAATAAGCAGATGCGTCATAGCAATGAAATCCATGAATATACAAAACCCATTGATCTCAGTGACACCAGTGAAATTCCAGTAGCAGATGTTCCTGTAGATGATGAAGCTGATATTAAAAATGACTTAGCCTCTCTACCATCTAAAAACGAGAAAAAAAGTGATGAAGCTGGCATATTTGCAAAAATTTGGAATTGGGCTACCCAGTTATTTTAAGGAGTGAGAAATGGAACCGTTTAAAGTCGTAGAATCAGAGCTACAAAAAGGGGCTAGAATTGTTGCTGTCGGTGTCGGCGGTGGCGGTGGAAATATGATTGGGCATATGCTAAAAGAAGGGATTTCAGGTATTGAACTTCTTATTGCAAATACTGATGCACAAGTGTTAGACCAATCTGCAGCTGCAAGAAAGATCCAATTAGGGGCACAACTCACTAAAGGTCTTGGCGCAGGTATGAAACCAGCTGTCGGTAAAGATTCTGCATTAGAGAGTTATGATGCACTTCGTGAAGCACTAAGCGGCGCGGATATCGTATTTATCGCTGCTGGACTTGGCGGTGGTACAGGTACGGGTGCGGCTCCTGTTATTGCTGGCATTGCTAAAGAGTTAGGTGCACTGACTATCTCTGTCGTTACAAAACCTTTTATGTTTGAAGGTAAAAAGCGCATGAAGTTGGCGGAAGAAGGTCTGCTTGAGCTCAAAGAGTCAAGTGATTCTATCGTTGTTATTCCTAATGATAAACTTCTCTCTATCATTGATCGTAAACTTGGTATGAAAGACAGTTTTAAAATTGTTGATAGTGTTTTAGCACAAGCCGTTAGTGGTACTTCTGGAGTTATTTTGGCCAGTGGTGATAATGATATCAACCTTGACTTTGCTGACCTTCAGACCGTTATGAGTCATCGCGGTATGGCACTTATGGGTGTTGGTGAGCACCAAGGTGAAAATGCTGCTTATGAAGCGATCAAATCAGCGATTGAATCACCACTTCTTGATAACATGTCCATTAATGGTGCCATGGGTGTACTCGTACACTTTCACATGCATCCTGATTTTCCAATGATGGAACTTAATGAGGCTATGGGCGTTGTTCATGATAGTGCTGATGAAGATGCTGATGTCATCTTTGGAACTTCTTCAGATGAAGCTCTTGACGTTGACTATGTTCGTATTACACTTGTAGCAACAGGCTTTGAACAAGAGAAGAAAAACAATGCTGATTATGTTGGAGAGGCTGAACCTGAGGTAAAACCACAGGTAAGACGTCCACGTCTTGTGGTCGGTGGCGATGCGATGCATGAAGATTTTCTTGATGTTCCAACATATATGCGTCAACAAAAAGACTAATAACTCCTAAATGCCCTCTTTTGAAGCCTTAATGAAAGCCAAAACACTCCTTGGCCTTCATGAGAACGCTTCACTTTCTGAAATAAAATTTCGCTATAAAAACTTAATACGTCAATGGCATCCTGATAAACATATTGAAGATGTAGCCTTAGCCACAAAGATGAGTGCGCAGATTAATGAAGCCTATGAAACCGTGCAAAACTACTGCAGCGAATACCAATATCCCTTTGATGAAGAGAGTATTAAAAGAGCGACACAAAGCCCACACGAATGGTGGAAAGATAGGTTTGGACCAAATTAACTACTCAAACTGAATAGGACCTTCAGATCGAGAGTTTATGAATTGAGATATAACTGGATTATCTGTAGTTCTAAAGTACTCCTCATCACCACTATCGATAATTTTCCCATCAAAGAGCATTACAAAATGATCTCCTGCTTTAAAACTTTCATTGATATCATGAGAAATTAAAATCGATGTCACACCCAATGTCTCTTGAAGATGTTTAATCATCTGACTGACTAAATCACTTGTCACAGGGTCAAGTCCCGAAGTCGGTTCATCATAGAGGATGACTTCAGGCTCTAAAGCTAAGGTTCGTGCCAAGCCAACACGTTTACGCATACCACCACTCAGTTCATCAGGAAAAAGTGTCTTGACATCTTTAGGATCAAGTCCTACCATGCTTAGTTTTTCATCAACTAATTTTTCAACCTCTTCTTCGGAAAGTTTTTGATGCTCATAAATGGGAAAAGCGACATTATCTCTAATATTCATACTGTCAAAAAGTGCACCGTGTTGAAAAAGAAAACCTACCTTTTTTCTTACATGTAAAAGCGTTTCATCATCCGCACCGTTAACCTGAACATCATCAACATAGATGGTACCACTATCGGGTTGTAACAGACCAACAATATGTTTTATAATAGTAGATTTTCCACCACCAGAGACCCCAAATATAACCGTTGTTTTGTGAGAAGGGATCTCAAGATTAACCCCTTTTAAGATAGCACGTGATCCAAATGACTTATGGACATTTTCAAATCGAATCATAACACTGTTCTCCTAAGGCTGTGGATGCGTGATAAGATAATAACGTCGCACAAAGAGAACAATAAGTGATACGGCTAAGAGTTTAAAATCAATTTCACTTGCCATATGCAAATTTGAAAATTCTTCGCTCAATGTTGCCTCCTCACCCAAGGCTTGTAGTGCTAAGATTTTAGGAGTATAGACTGTGTTGAACATTAAAATGGTAAATATGCTCATTAATGAACTCGCTATCATAATGCGGTCACGTTTGAACTTTTTATACTCCCACCCTTCATAAAGAACAATACCAATAAGCATCGCATAAAGCCAATAGGTAAAGCGGCTAAAGATTTCAGCCATAATGATGCCCTCTTGATAACGCTCTAATGGTGTTGTATTAAAGACTACGGGTGCCACAAAAATACCTAAAACTAAAACACCACCCAAGGTTGATGCAATAAGTATAAGATAGATAATATCTGCAATCATCTGTTTATTTTTCAAATTTTTCTCCTAATTTCATTGTAAATCCACGATCAAAATTAGCGTAATCTTTATAAAACTCTACACTAACACTATCACGGTTTTTCAAATAAGCACTCACTTTCTCTCTCTGATCATATCCCATTTCACAGACAAAGATTCCAATCTCACGCTTACATGTAAGATCACAAAGTTCTTTTATAAGTTCATCACCAAGATAACCGCCAAAGAGTGCATTTTGAGGCTCATAAGAGAGATTAGGTTCTAATGGAGCTTCGTTGGCGATGTAAGGCGGATTGGAGACAAGGAGGTCTATAGCTTCAGGAACATTATCTAAAAGATCACTTTGACGCAGTTCAATCCTATCACTCAGACCAAACCGCTCTAGATTTTTACCTGTTACATGTAAGGCATCTTCACTAATATCTACAGCGATAAAACGTGCCTGTTTAAGATGCTTTGCCAAAATGATTGAGATAACCCCACTTCCTACTCCAACTTCAACAATGCACCCCTTCGTATCGCTATCAACACACTTTAAAACTTCATCAATCAAAAGTTCCGTCTCAGGTCTAGGAATAAGCGCACCAGCCTCAATATGAAAGATTTCAGAATAGAAACTGACCCTATTGGTAATATACTCTAAAGGTTCATTTTTTTTACGACGCTCACTCCATGCTATAAGTTTTTCAAAATTTTTGATTTCATCATTGGGGTGGCTGATAAGAAAGAGTTGATCACACTCTAAGAATGCCATCATTAAGAGTTCGGCTTCACGACGTGGCGACTCTACCACACCCTGAAGCATTGTTGTAATTACATGTAAGCCTTGCGAGACTACTTCTGAGTCGGCCATAAACCACCCAGAGAATCCACTTCATGCTCCTCTTCTTGAGCATAGATATCTACACCCAGCTCTTTAAAACGCTCAATGACTGGAGGATGCGTGTAATAAAAAAAGATATACAAGGGATGCGAAAGTGGAAAACTCTTATTTTCAGTCACTAACTTTTTTAAGGCTGAGACTAAATGTTCACCACCACCAAGCTCAGCTCCTGTCTTATCTGCTTCATACTCATTGTGACGACTCATTACCCCCATAATAGGCATAATAGCAAAGCTAATGACCGGCATCAATAACATAAAAATAATCATCAAAACATACGGTGAAGAAGCGACACCCATCTCCAAATAGAGCGAATCAGAGAGATTACCAAAAATGGCAAACATCACAAATAACATACCACCTACCATCGCAATATTCTTGTAAATATCACCATGAGCAAAATGTCCCAACTCATGACCTAAAACGGCTAAAAGCTCTTTATGAGAGAGTTTCTCTAAGAGCGTATCAAAAAGCACGACCCGCTTTGTCTTTCCTAATCCACCAAAGTAGGCGTTGAGTTTAGCGTCACGTTTACTCGCATCACTAACAAATACACCACTACTCACAAACCCCGTCTCATCCATTAGACGCCCGATCTCTTTATCGAGCTCTTCATCTTCAAGCGGCGTTAGCTTATCAAAAAAGAGCGCACGAATGGTTGGAAAGAACATGTTAATTAAGATAATGACACCAAAGATAAAACCAAAACTCCATAACCACCACAGCTCAGTAGAGATGATAATGGCATAGATTCCCCAGACAATTAAAGCACCGATCACAACGGTCAATACTAAGGTAATCGCCGTATCTTTAAAATATTGCGCATAACTTGAACGATTAAATCCAAATTTTTCATCGAGCACAAATTTACTGTACCACTCCATTGGAAAAGTCACAATAGCATTAATAAGAATAAATCCGATGACAGCGATAATCGTCTGCATGGCACCATCAAATGCCATTGAAGTATTGGATAGCCAAGCAATTCCACCGCCCATCCAGACAATAAAAAGTACATACTCAATCAGTGTACTAGCCATAGAAAGCTTCTCTTTGGCAACAGCGTAGTTACCTGCTTTCATATATTCGCCTGCTGACATTAAGAGTGCGTCTTGACGTTTATGCTGGTTAATGTATCCCACCTGCATCACACTAACATAAAGTTTCAAGATGACATAAAGTGTATAAATTGCGATTACTGTTGTTAACATCGTTGTTTAGCCTTTAAAAATGATGGCGTATTGTAGCATCTATTTAGCAGGAAGATAGCCAATTTTTTCGGTTTTAATCTCATCATCCACAGTTGAATAGATCACTTTAGCCGTTGCAAAAATTGCACCGATAATCAATCCCGCAATGATGACTGCCCAAACAATACGCTTTTTTTCGCCTTCTAAGGTGTTGTAATCTTCAATAGTATGTAAACTTGGTTCACTCATTTTAAATCCTTTAATAATTTTTCATAGAATACCTACTTATATTAATACTTTATTAAACAATTTAGCTTAATTTGACGATTTAAGTATCTATTATTATTAGTTTCTTCGTCATTAACTCTGCTATAATGTCACATGCAAAATGAAAATGATTTTATCCCTTTAATAGAACCTACACCGATTATTCACTCTAAGCCGTGTAAAGTTTACACCTGGCTCTTAATGGCTGCACTAAAAAGTGCTAATCCAATTGCTGCCCTTCTCATCTGGTATCGCTTCGATTATTTTTTCGCTATTGCGTCATTTTTGATTGGATTTGTTATTATGGGAATTGTTCGCTCTAAACTTCGTAACTCTGTCATACCCTTATCACAACAAGAGTACCACTATAGTGATGATGCCATTGCAAGGTGGTTTATGGCACGACGTGTCTGCCTAGAAGCAAACGACTAATCATAAAGGTTTACTATGTTGATTCGTATCTCTATTTTACTGCTCTTATGTTCCTCTTTTTTATTTTCAGATTCAACGATTAAAGTTGGTGTTTTAGCCAAGAGAGGTGCTGATGTAGCTCTTCAAAAGTACGCTGCTACCGCCAATTATCTTAGTAATGAGATAGAGGGCTATACATTTGAAATCGTTCCTCTTGGATTTGAAGCCTTAGGGCTTAGTGTTAAAAATGCAGAGATAGACTTTGTTCTAACAAATACTGCATACTATGTAGAGCTTGAGTATCTCTACGGTGTAAGTCGAATAGCTACGCTTAAAAACATTAGCAGTAGTGGTGTGGTTGTAAGTAGTTTTGGTGGAGTGATATTCACCAAAAAAGATAGCGGTATCAATAGCTTAGAAGATTTAAAGGGCAAAAGATTTGGTGCTGTCAATATCAACTCATTTGGTGGATGGATTATGGCACAAAAGGAGCTGCTTGATCACGGTATAACTGTTGATGATTTTTCAGAGTTTAAGTTTTTTGGCTCACATGACGGAGTTGCTTTAGCGATGAAAAATGGTGAGATCGACGCGGGAACGGTAAGAACAGATACCTTAGAGAGAATGGCTAATGAGAAGATTATAGATTGTAAAAATTGTAAAATTCTATCTAAAAAAGAGTATGCTGGATTTCCATTTAAGGTGAGTACTGCGCTCTACCCCGAATGGCCCTTTGCTAAACTCTCTTCAACGCCTCAAAAATTATCAAATGATGTTTTGATAGCTCTGTTACAGATGAGCCAATCTTCACAAGCAGCTGTAGATTCAAAAGTATCAGGATGGACAATACCGCTTGATTATTCAAAAGCACATACCGTATTAGAGGAGTTAGGACTTAGCTTTTATGCAAAACTTAGTGAATTTACCTTTGCACAGTTGTATGACAAATACAAAGTATGGTTTTTTGTAGTCATTCTTGGATTTTTAACTGTTTTAGGCTTTTTATTTTACATCTCTAGACTCAACAGTAGCTTAAAAAGAAATAGAGACAAGATAAAACTGCTCAATGAAGATTTAGAGAAAAGAGTACACGATCGCACCTTAGACTTAGAAAAGATGTACACTCAAGAGAAGTACCTCAAAGAGGTTGTAAGAACGATAGCTGATGTCAATAAACTCTTAGTGAGTTCTTATTCCACCCAGAGTATCATTAATAATACGATGCAAACACTAGCTAAAAATAACTATTATAAGTTTGTTTGGATAGGTTTGCTAAAAGATAATTTACTTGAAGTTGTTAGCCAATCAAGAGAAAATAAAAATATATTCAAAGAACATCGCTACAAACTTGAAGATTATACAGATAATTTTGCATTTATTTCTGCCAAATCCTGTTTAGAACTCAATACAACGGTTATGGAAAAGTTGCCCAAAGAGTATACATTTAAAATAAGTGCAGATAGTTATAGCTGTTCATCGTGCTGGCTTATCGTCTTACCACTTCGAAGTTCTGAAAGCAGTGAGCCATTAGGTACGCTAACAGTATTTTCTGAGCATGAAAATGGTTTTGTACCTGAAGAGATTAAGATGCTTGAAAACTTAGCAACAGATATTGCTTATG
>JAYEGP010000276.1:0-18301 GCA_034659135.1 Campylobacterota bacterium | reverse complement strand
TTACCACTTCGAAGTTCTGAAAGCAGTGAGCCATTAGGTACGCTAACAGTATTTTCTGAGCATGAAAATGGTTTTGTACCTGAAGAGATTAAGATGCTTGAAAACTTAGCAACAGATATTGCTTATGCTCTCAATGCAATAGAGCAACGCACAATGCTTGAGGGTATGGAGTTAGAAAAAATTGCTAACTATGAGGAGACCATTCTAGCCTTTGTAAATATTATAGAACAGAGAGATAGTTACACAGCTGGTCACACCGTAAGGGTTGCAAAATATTGTCGTTTGATTGCTAATGAGATGGGTATTGATGAAAAGCAGATCATTAAACTTGAACAAGCAGCCATTTTACATGATATTGGAAAAGTTGTCACTCCTGATGCCATTTTACTCAAGCCTGGAAAACTTACTTCACTTGAATATGAACTTATCAAAGAGCACTCAGAAGCAGGTTTTCAAATGCTTTCAAGAATTGAAATGTATAAAGATTTGGCACAAATCATTAGATATCATCATGTTCATTATGATGGCACAGGTTATCCAACAACATCAAAAGATGCTCCCTATGAAGTGCCACTGCTTTCATACATTATGGTAGTAGCCGATGCCTTTGATGCGATGACATCCAATCGTATTTATAAAGCACGAAAGAGTGTTGAAGAGGCTATCATTGAAATAAAAAAGTTTAGCGGCAGTCAATTTCATCCTGATGTCGCAAAAGCAGCCGTGAATGTTTTAGAAACAATAACTATTACAGATACCTCTCAACTACCGAGTAATGCCTTTGAAGAGCAACGATTTGCCTACTTTTTTAGGGACTCTCTCACGGGTGCGTATAATGAAAGTTATCTGAAACTTATACTGACAGACAATCAAGAGCTTAAAAGATCTCTCTATCTTGTTGAGTTAAAAAACTTTTCCAAGTTTAACCAGAAGCATGGATGGGAGAAGGGTAATGAATTTTTAAAACAATTTTACGCTGATCTTGAGAACAGGTATAAAGATTCTATAATATTTCGCTATCAGGGTGATGATTTTATTTTGGTTTTCAATGAGCAGTACAAGCTTGTAAAAGATGATATCTTATCGTTTGAAGGTTTTAAGGATAGCGAAATCCATGTAAAGATAAAGCACTATGATTTAAAAGATGAGATACCTGATTTTTAAGAGCTTACTTCTTATCATTTAGATAAAATTCATAAAAAGTTTTTATCACATGGCACTCATCGATCTTCTTGGCATCTACAAACACTACGAAGCCCAAAAAATTCTTGAAGGAATCAACTTTCATGTTGATGAGGGTGAACGTATCGTCATCGTGGGTAAAAATGGTAGCGGTAAATCAACACTCATGAAAATTGTCAATAATTCGCTTGACTTTGATGAAGGCGAGCGTATTACAAGACAGAACTTACAGATCAAAATGCTCTCACAAGTGCCAAAATTTCAAGCAGGTCATAATGTTCGTGAAGCCGTTGAAGCAGGTCTTGATGAGCTTAAAATTGCTAAAGAGCGTTTTGAAGCACTCTCCATAGAACTCGCTACTGACTTCGATAACGCCTCACTTTTGCAAGAACATGCAGAAATTTCTCACCTTCTAGATCATCACAATGCTTGGAATCTTGATGATAAAATCGAACGCATTATCCAGCATTTTCAACTTAAAGAGTATGAGTTTAAAGATGTTACTATACTCAGTGGTGGCGAACAGCGTCGTGTTGCCCTCGCCTCTTTACTGCTTCAAAAGCCTGATGTACTCCTTCTTGATGAACCTACCAATCACCTCGATGTTTATATGGTTGAGTTCTTAGAAGAGCTCATTTTAAAAGAGAAGTTTACCCTTGTCTTTATCTCACATGATCGTTATTTTATTGACAGAATTGCCACGAAAACAGTAGAAGTTGAAGATACAAAAATACGTGAATATCGCGGAGGATACAGCAACTATCTTGAACAAAAAGCGGAGCATCTACGTACCATGCAAAAACAGCATGAGAATCTTTTACGAAATCTAAAAACTGAAAACGAATGGTTTGCCCGAGGGGTTCGTGCACGTCTTAAACGTAATGAAGGTCGTAAAGAGCGTCTTATGAATCTACGTGAAGAGGCCAAGACCAATCCTGCTCAAATTCGTAAAATGCGAGTTGAGCTTCAGCGTGAAGCTAAAAACTTCAACCGAGATAAGAGTGTTAATAAGCAAAAAATGCTTTTTGAGGTCAATCACCTCGCCATCAGTTTAGGTCAAAAAGAGCTTTTAAAAGATTTTACGACACGCATTTTACAAAAAGATGTTATCGCGGTTGTAGGTCCCAATGGTAGTGGAAAATCAACACTTCTCAAAGCCCTGCTTGGACGTTTAAAACCTAGCGCTGGACAGATTAAACAAGGAGAATTTTCCATAGGCTATTTTGATCAGCACCGAGAAATGCTTGATGATAGTAAAAACCTCATAGAGACCTTCTGCCCTCATGGTGGTGATCGTGTTGAAGTCCGAGGATCAAATTATCATGTCTATGGCTATCTTAAAAACTTTCTCTTTCCACGAGAATTTTTAGATAAAAAAGTAGGCACGCTGAGCGGCGGTGAAAAGAACCGTGTTGCACTTGCCCTGCTCTTTACTAAAAAAGTTGACTGTCTCATTCTTGATGAACCGACCAATGATCTTGATATTCCTACCATCAACATCTTAGAAGAGCAGTTGCAAAACTTTCCCGGTGCGGTCATCATCGTCAGTCATGACCGTTATTTTGTTGATAAAATTGCTAAAAAGCTTTTTATTTTCAAAGGTGACGGTACGATAGAAGAGTCCTATCAAAACTACACCGAGTATCTAGAGTTTGAACGTGAAATCAAAACACTCGATGCTATGGAAAAAGAGACTCCTAGTGTAGAGGAGAAAAAACCCTTACATGTAAAGCCAAAACAGACTCATGTTCTTAAACTCTCTTATAAAGAAAAAGAGCTTTTAAAAACACTTCCTAATGAGATCGAAATATTAGAAGAGACGATGGATGCATTAAACCGATGTCTTAGTGATCCAAAATGTTATGCAGAAAAGGGCTTAACAATATTAGCTGATGAACTATCACAGACTAAAACACTCTATGAAGAGAAAGTTGAGCTTCTTTTAGAGATAGAAGAGAAAGAAGAAGCGATTCAAGCTAATACTTAAGTTATAACTTAAGTAAATACAGTCATAATTTATTTACAGTAAAGGATGAATCATGAAAAAACTCTCTATCAGTCAAAAAATTCACATTCCCTTAATCATATCGGTACTTTTTGGGTTTGTTATCATTTTGACAAACTATTATCTCAGTGTTGATGCTATGGAAAAAGAGACCTATAGTAAAGAAGAGCAGAATCTACGTGCATTTTTCAAATCAGCACTCGTAGCTAAAGAAAATATTGGTCTCACTAATGCTATCAATATTTCAAAAAACCACTTTGTTATTGAGGCTTTAAAAAACAGTGACCGTGAGATCGCTATCTCTGGTCTTCAGGACATTTCAAAAGAGTTCAAAAGCTACACCAACTATAAAAACATTAAGATGCACATTCATGATGCCACTATGCACAGTTTTTTACGGGCTTGGAAACCTACAAAATTTGGTGATGATTTAAGTGGCTTTCGTAAAACCATTGTCGATGTTAAAAATACTCAAAAACCATTAGTCGCTGTTGAACTCGGACGTGGTGGTCTTGTTTTACGTGGCTTATCTCCAGTTTTTGATGATGGTAACTACATCGGTTCCGTTGAATTTATGCAAGGACTCAATTCTATTGTTAAAGCAGCAAAGGACGAGCATGATTATGATGTACTTATCTTGCTTGACAATAAATACCTCTCAACAGCTTCTCAACTTAAAGAGATGCCAAAAGTGGGTAACTTCTCTTTAGCCGTACGTGAAGATGTGATTAATCCTCAGTACCTAAAAGAGATAAGTGCTATCAATCCTGCTCAATCTTCCATATCTCAGATAAGTGCAAACTATTTAAATGTATCAGAACCCATTGTTGATTTTTCTGGTAATACTATTGGATACGCAGTCGTAGGCGAAAAGCTTGACAAAGTCAATGCAATTCTTGAAAAATCTGAATCTGCCCTCGTTCAACAGATCATGATTATCGCTGGTATTGATGTTTTCATTTTGGTTTTCTTAATACTTGTTATTCGATTTGCTGTCACTAATCCTATTGTAAATCTTGATAAGATTGCTAAAGAACTCGCAGCAGGTGACGCCGATCTGAGTAAACGTTTAACAGTCTCAAGTCAAGATGAGATTGGTAGTGCAGCCAACAGTTTCAATATCTTTATAGAAAAGGTTGAACAGATCGCTTTAGATGCTCAAGAGCAAGCTCATAGAGCCAAAGATGCAGCCCATGAGACTGAAGACTCTCTACATAAAAACGAATTAACATTGAAACTTTCTGATAGTATGATTTACGGCTCTATTGCCAACTCAAATAATCTTCGTGAAAGTATGGGCAACAATCTTGCTAGTGTGGCTAAGGTCAACGATCTTAATGCTGAAACTGGTACGGTAATTCATGAAGTCCAAGAGCATACGGTTGATATTGTTGATGGTATCACTAATATTAGTGAAATGAGTAATGACTCACGTATCGCTTCAGAAAGTTTAAATAGTAATGTTGAAGATATCAGCAATGTTATCACCTTGATTAAAGATATCTCTGATCAGACAAATCTTCTTGCACTCAATGCTGCTATTGAAGCCGCGCGTGCAGGTGAACATGGTCGTGGGTTTGCTGTTGTTGCTGATGAAGTCCGTAAACTTGCTGAGCGTACCCAAAAAGCGACAAGTGAAGTCGAAGCCAATATCAGTATCTTAAAACAGAACTCAATCAGTATGCTTGAAAACAGTGAAAAGATAGAGACCTACGCCACCCAATCCCAAGAGAAACTCGATGTCTTTAACAGCTCATTTAATAATATGGTAGGAAACGTCGAATGCATTAAAAAAGGCAGTGAGCTTATCACGCAAGAGCTCTTTACTAATATGGCTAAAGTGGATCATATGATTTTGAAAAACAGTAGCTATTCGGCACTGCTTGAAGGAAAAGTTGATACGAATATCAGCGATCATCATAACTGTAATCTAGGAAAATGGTATGCCAATGAGGGCAGTGAATTTTTTGGAAAAGATGCTACATTTCAACAACTCAATGAACCTCATAAAAAAATTCATGATTCCATTAAGCAAGCGATGCAATTACTTAAACAAGATCCTGTAAACTCAGGTAATCAGATCATTGAAATCTTACATGAAACAGAAAAAGAGAGTAAAATTCTTTTTGATCTCTTAGATCAACTCGTTAAAAATCACTAGACTGTAGGTACTTTAAGTACCTACGCTTTTATGTAATCTACTACTTTACTACTTTCTGTCACCGCTTTAATAAACGCCACAACTTTCAAGTGCTCAGGATGAACACGGTAGATCTCTAAACCTTCCTCATTCTCAAATGTAGAATAGAGTGAAAGGTCAAAAGCCCGCTCACTATCAACAAAGTTAACACCAACTTCCATGACTACCAAAGGCTCTATCTTTGATACTAGAGCTTCAAGCATCTCTTTAGTTTTTGCAATATTTGCTTCTCTGTTCTCTTCTTTAAATTTAAACATTACGATATGTACTATCATAGGCTTCCTTTTTGATTTTTATTTGAAGTAGTTTTTATTCATAAACAACAACACCATGGTTGTCATCGATTCTATAAAATGTAGAATTTGGAAGTATGGGTAGCTCATCAAGTTTACCCAGACGAATCATACAATCTTTAGAGACACGTATATTATGCTCTAAAAAGAAGCGTTTCATGTTGACAAATTTTATATCATTAACAAATTTGTATTCAAACTGATTGTGCAGACGCATCTTTTTATAATTAAAAATATGGCTGTCCATATTAAGTTGCGATGAGGCATATTGTGTTGGAAGATATCCTGAGAGATCCGTAAGATCTTCTTCAATATAAGCGTACTTTTCAGGTAGCATCTCTTTTTCTAAGAAAAGATAGCGATTGAGTTTTAGTGATGGAGTACGGTTCCAGTACTTATAAGCAGGGGCACTGAGGCCGAGTTTGGTATAGACCTCTTTGTAGAGCCACTGTTTATCTAAGATGTTATAAAATGCTGACATGACTAACTATACCAGAATATGACGCCAAAAGAAATAAGCGATACTCACTATCAATGTAATTCCTGCTAAATTAAGCACTAAACCATATTTTGCCATAGTTTTAATATGAATCACACCACTTGACATGGCAATGGCATTTGGCGCCGTTGCGATAGGAAGCATAAAGGCATAACTCGCACAAACGGTGGCTACCATCATAAACAGTGTCGTATTAATACCCGCCTGTTCTGATACCGCATAGATTACAGGCAACATGATAGATATCAAAGCCGTATTCGATGTAATCTCTGTGGTAAACGTAATCAAAAAGGCGATGCCTATCAGAAGTAAAATTGGCATCAATGTGGTCATATCAAGCAAATATGAGGCAAAAACATCGGCAAGTCCCGTTTGCGAAAAGGCCTTTGCAATTGAAAATCCTGCTCCAAAAAGAAACATAATCTGATACGGTACCTTTGATGCATCCTCTTTCCATATGAGTTGGTTAAAGGGAGGAAAAAAGAGAAGCAGTCCCGCTCCGAGTAAAATAAGAGACTCACTCATTCCTAAACCACTCCAATAAGGCTGTATAGGGGCATTAAGTAAAAGCAGTGTAATCAGACCACCTAAAAGATAAAGTATCTTTTTTTGATCCTTGTTAAGCGGAGGAATAGAGACTTCACGTTCAATCTCAATGCCTTTAACACCGATACTCAAGACAAAACCTACTATTAAAAACATAGTAAAAACAAGAGGTGCTACCATCCACATCCATTGAAAGAATGGGATCATTTCCATGCCCTTCTCTTCCATGATACCTAGCAAGATAAGATTTGGAGGCGTGCCGATAGGCGTTAAGATCCCTCCAACACTTGCTCCATACGCAATGGCCAGAGCAAAACGCATTTTGATCTTAGGATCGTCTGAGATAAACAGTGCAATTGAGATCAGAAGCAAGGTCGTTGTTGTGTTGGAGAGCACTGAACTTAAAAGTCCAGCCGTTATCGCTAAAGAGAAGATAATTCCTCGTGCCGTTGAGGGAAAAATACCCAATATTTTATCGGCTATCCAGTGATGAAGACCACTTTTTTCTACGGCTATCGCTAGCAAGAAACCTCCTAAAAAAAGATAAATAATAGGGTGGGCATAATTTATCGTAGTCTCTTTTACATGTAAGATAGAAAACGCAGGAAAAAGGACTATCGGCAATAAAGAGACTACACCTAAGGGTAAGGCTTCGTTACTCCAATACGTTACTAAAAGTGCAATAATACCGATAAGTGAAGCCTGTGTCACGGTTACAAAATTGATGGCAATAGCAAAAAAGATAAGACCAATTCCTAAACCTACTAATAATTTAATCGCTTGCTGTTTCTGATTTAATGCTATCTCTCTCATCGTGTTAATAGATCCTTTAAACTATCGAGTGGCTCTTTGCCTTGTAATATTTCATAGACTTCTGTAGCAATAGGTAGATAGACCTTTTGCTCTCTTGCGATTACATGTAAGGCATAAGCCGTTCCAATTCCCTCAGCAACTTCGCCAAGCTCTTCTAAAATATCCTCTTGACTTTTACCCTTAGCCAACCCAAGACCAACACGGTAGTTACGTGACATTGTCGATGACGCGGTTAAAAACAGGTCTCCAGCTCCACTTAGGC
This sequence comes from Campylobacterota bacterium, assembly GCA_034659135.1. Lineage (GTDB taxonomy): Bacteria > Campylobacterota > Campylobacteria > Campylobacterales > Sulfurimonadaceae > S010-53. The sequence continues at coordinate 10,501 of JAYEGP010000276.1, read as the reverse complement.
CGATAAATGTCTCATCACTCGCTCCGTAACGCTTAGCAAAACGCGCCATCTCTACCAGACCTCTTGAGATCAATGAGGCCGCTGCATTTTTACCAAGACCAAGACCTTCACAGATACCCGCTGCTATGGCAATCACATTTTTATAAGCTCCCGTAATCTCAGCACCTATAACATCGTCTGAAACATAGGTACGTACAAAATCAGGGAAAAAAGAGGCAAACTGCAACGCCGTCTGTTCATTTTGAGAATTGATGACAATAGCTGTAGGAAGTGACTGCATCACTTCCAGTGCAAATGAAGGTCCAGAGATAAATGCGATATTCTCCTCAGGGACATAATCATCATAGATCTCATTTAAAAATCGTCCACTCGAAGCTTCGATTCCTTTGGCGGCAACAAGAACTTTTTGTCCACTATAAACAAAGTGCTCTTTAAGCCATCTGCTCACTTGCTGAGCAGGAATTGCAATAATGAGATACTTACATGTAAGTACTTCTTCTAATGTCGTAAATCCCTTCATCTCACGAGGAGTACGCGAGGTTATCAGGGTCTCTTGTTTTGATAACAGAGCATGATGCAGGGCAGTTCCCCACTTACCGGCTCCGATGATTCCAATCTGCTTCACAACTGCCTCCTATAGCGTCTCTAAATACTTTGATCTCTTGTTCATACCCTACAACAACCAAGATATCACCCGGGTCTAAATGGTGATTATACCCTTTAGCCGTAAAAATAAATGTAGGTTGCAGTTCATGATCGACAATCGCAATAATAATGACACCATACTGCTCATTGTAGATAATATCTTCTATCTTTGTGCCTATAATACCAGAAGTCTCACTCAAAGTAATTTGAGCAATTTGAAGATCGCTCTCTTCATATAAGATCTCATGCAAGACATCCGTCACAACAGGTTTTTCCAAAATCTCAACAATAAGATTTGCTGTCATCTGTAAAACGGGTAAGACTTTATTAGCTCCTGCTATTTTTAACTTATTAGAACTCTCTTGATTTTTTGCCAAGGCAATAATATAGACATCATCGAAACTCGCACGCAGAGAGATCGTTAAAAAAACATTCTCAGCATCATCGTGTAAGGCTGAAAAAATAATGAATTGACTCAAGTCATGTTCATGATTTAAATCTTCCCAGTCATCCCCAAAATCAAAAAGTCTGACTTCAAAACCATTTTTTTGAGCGCGTAGATTATCATCTTGGTTATGCACATAGATAAAGACCTCTTCATAACTATCTTTAAGCTGTGAAGCGATCTGCATAGCAAATTCGTTGTAACCAAACACTAAAGCATTTTTCATCATGATTGCAACTTTAAGTGAAGATATTTTTTAAGTTCTTTAATAAGGTTCACTGTTCCCATAACCACTAAAATATCTCCTAAATTTAACACAGTGCTTTGAGCCGGATTAAAAAGAAATTTTTGATCACCCACACCATAAATACCCAGTAAAATAATTCGCCTTTTGTGCATGTTAATCTCTTCAAGCCTTTGAAAATTACGCTTAATATATTCATCCACAACAACCTCTTCGGTCACAACATCACTCTGTTCTGAACGTAAAAGATGAATGGCTTCAAAGGCAACAGGTTTGCCACTATACTCTTTAGCCACCATACCGACAAGTTTTTGAGCATAAACAATCTCGTTAATACCTGCAAGCTCTAGCTTTTTTCGGTTATTTTCATTTTTGAGGATGGAGAGTATCATCACCTCTTTATTCATAGAACGAATCGTTAAAGCCGTATAAACATTTTGAACATCATTATCATTCAAACATAATATCGCTTTGACCTGCGTATCGAGATTTAAATCCAATAGTTTATAACTCTCTAAGGCTCCCGGATCAAATTGTAAGGCGGTGAGTTGATGCGTTTTGGCCTCTTTAATATGTAAAGCATCACTATCTAAAACCACAACTTTGTTACCTCCATGACGCAGTTTATTTGCCACACTCTGAGCCACTTCTCCATAACCACAGATCAGATAAAACTTTTTTAAAGCGTTCACATCGCTTAGCAGCTTATTTTCAACAATTTCATCCATACGCTCTGTAAAAGCAGAGACAATAATTGAGGTACTAAAAGAGAGTACGGCAATACCTGAAACAATAATCACCATCGCCACAGCACGGCCCTCAGAAGAGATTGGAGCGAGATCTCCATAACCCACTGTGGATATCGTCACCAATGCCCAATAAAATGCTCCAAAAAGGGTATCTATAGGAGATTCAGGATTATTAGCTTCCATAACATAGATCAAAACACCTGAAATAAAGACAACAATTGTTGCAAAAATAAGTAGGGTAATCAGCTCAAATCTTTTATGCGTTAACACAGAAAGTAGATGACGCAGACTTTTTGCATAACGGAACAGTTTAAAGACTCTAAAGATGATAAATACCCGAAGGAGTCTTAACTGATGGAAAAATGGAACAATCGCTAAAAAATCAATAATTGCTGTAGGAGAACGGGCATACTCTATTTTCTTTAAAAATACATTTTTTAATGACTTCCAAAATTTAAAGCGACGCTGTAAAAATTCATCATCTTCATGCTGTTTGATGATAATGTCACTGCTACTATTATAAACCCACATCCTCAGCAGATACTCAAAAAGAAAGATAATTGAGATGATATAGTCATTGAAGACCATATAGGCATCATCAAGATGAAACTTGACTTCTCGTATTAAGATTAAGACGCTCGAAAAGATCAAAAAGATCATAAAAGCATCAAAATACTTTTTATAAGGGTAAGAATTATTTTCTAAGAAGTTATAAAAAAATATTTTTGTATTTTGGTAGGAACGAGAGCCATTAAGAAAATAGGCACTCTTAATAAGGAGACGCGAAAAAAATTCCACGTACTACCCTAGCTTACTCTTGACAATCTCATTGACCGCTTGAGGGTTAGCACTCCCTTTTGAAGCTTTCATCACTTGACCAACAAAGAAACCAAAGAGTTTCTCTTTACCCGCTTTGTATTGCTCAACCTTATCAGGATTAGCAACAAGAATCTCATCAACCATCTTTTCAATCGCTCCGGTGTCACTCACCTGCTTAAGTCCAAGCTTCTCAATAGCACTATCGACATCACTATCATTTTCAATCAAATAGTCCAAGACCTCTTTAGCCGCTTTACCACTAATGGTCTTGTCATCAATACGCTTGACTAAGGTAGCTAAAGTGATCGCATCGATTGGAGAGTTTTCTAAGGTCAAACCATTTTTTAAACGCCCTTGAAGCTCTACAGTAAGCCACGTCGTTGCATTTTTAGCACTCGCGCCCTCTTCTATCATCTTTTCAAAATAATGCGCCATCTCAAGTGAAGCGGTAATCACCGAAGCGTTATACTCACTCATCGCATACGCACTAACAAAACGCTCTCGTTTTTCATCGGGGAGTTCAGGGATATTTGACGCGGCTTCAAACATGGCATCATCGACAACCGCTTTTAAAAGATCAGGTTCAGGGAAGTAGCGATAATCCGCCGCCTCTTCTTTTCCACGCATCGAACGGGTCTCATGTTTTATCTGATCAAAAAGGCGTGTCTCTTGAACAATCTCTTCATCATAAATACCATCTTCCCAGGCATCGACCTGACGTTCAACTTCAACCTCAATCGCTTTTTGAATAAAACGAAAACTGTTGATATTTTTGATCTCGACACGGGTGTAGAGTTTCTCATCACCTTTTGGACGAATAGAAACATTCACATCGACACGAAAGGATCCCTCTTGCATATTAGCATCAGAGATATCTAAATAACGTACAATAGAATGCAGTTTTTTAAGATAGCGTACCACTTCATCATCGTTTCTCATGTCAGGCTCTGACACGATCTCTAGCAGTGGTGTTCCTGCGCGGTTAAGATCAACCTTAGAGATATCACCCTCATGTATGTTTTTACCTGCATCAGCTTCAATGTGGGCACGATTAATACGAATGATCTTATGCGATCCATCATCAAAATCAATCTGAAGTTTTCCATGTTCTACAACAGGTGTATAGAGTTGTGTGATCTGATAAGCACTTGGGCTATCAGGATAAAAATAACTTTTACGATCAAAAAATGAGGTTCGATTTACAGTAGCATCTACAGCAGTACCAAACATGACTGCCTTATGAAGGACTTCACGATTGAGTACAGGAAGTGCTCCAGGAAGTGCTAAACACGTTGGGCAGGTGTTAGTATTTTGTGTATGATTAAAACTGGTTGGGCATGAGCAAAAAAGCTTTGTCTTGGTATTGAGCTGAACGTGAACTTCTAGACCGATAACGACTTCAAACATGGTTTTCCTATTATTTTACAAAATATCTTATAGAGGCAAAAGCGTAAGCACCGGTACTTTCAATATCAGCAATCTGTTCATCACTGATAATACCGCCTAACGCAATAATTTTAGTTTTTATTTTAGCCACTTTTTCATTTAAATCCTCTAAACCCTTAGGTGAGCCTTTGTTTGGTGTACTAAAAATAGGGCTATAAGTCACGGCATCTGCACCTAATTTTATAGCTAAACTTATCTCATCTTCACTATGAGTACTTGCCACACAAAAGAGTCCATATGCCTTAGCTTTAGCAATACTTTCAAACTGTTTTGAGCTTACATGTACACCATATGCACCCAATTGATGACTCAGTTCTACATCACCGTGAAGTAATGTTTTATCAAAATCTAAAGCCTTACATGTAAGCATGAAAGATTCTGCCATGCTTTCATAATGCGACGTTATTTTATCGCGAAAACAGAGATAATCTACTCTTTTTTGACCCAATACTCGTTTTATTGATGACGATAGCGCTTCTGGTGTCTCACCATAATAGAGCGGATCTGTAATAGCATACGAACGTATCAATGTGCTATAACACTCACAAGTTCGCTTAGCTCTTTTGAATACGCTTCTAAGGTCTGTATAGCCTCTTTATCATCCTTAGCTTTAAAGCTCATCTCTAAGGCTTTAACACTCTCAAACAGACGCATCATTCCCAGATTAGAAGAGACCCCTTTAATGTCATGGCTTAACTTTTGCCCAAGATCATATTCTTTGTTCTCAATCATTGTAGAAAATTTCATACTTGACTCACTATACATGAGAATAAACTCATCAAGTAACTCCTTATACAGCTCTTCGTCACCACCAACAAGTTCAAGTCCAGAAGCTCTATTTAAAACGCTATCAGTAGGTTTTTTAAGCTCATCTTTTACCTCTACAAATTGGTGCTCTTCTTCTTTAAAATTTGCAGAGAGGTATTTCATAATGGCGTGATAAAATGCTGTCACATTAAAAGGCTTACCGATATGCTCCTGCATTCCTGATTGTATACTTTTTTCAACATCGCTAGGTAAGATATTTGCCGTCAAGGCAACAATAGGAAGATGCCTAAACTGTTCATCTTGACGAATCGCCTTAGCGGCATCATAGCCGTTCATAACCGGCATACTAATATCCATAAAAATCATTTTTACTTCAGGATGTTCGTAGAGCTTCTCAACTGCCTCTTGACCGTTGTTGGCAATGATAAGCTTTATTCCCGTACTCTCAAGAAGACTCTTAATAACCGTCTGATTGATGGTGTTATCTTCGGCTAATAAAATCGTCTCGCCTTTAAATTGAGCCACACTCTCTTTACTTGAGACTTTGTCATTAACATCTTGCGTACCTTCACTATAAAGCTCAATGATAGTATTAAAAATATCTTGCTGACTGAAAGGTTTTTGAAGTTCTGCATCAACCCCTTTAGGCACAGATTCAAGCTTTTGAACAACATTATTTTCAAGTAAAACTATTTTTGCATTGCTAAACTCTTTGTAACGTTGAATCGTATCATCTAAAGATTCATCTAAAAGTTTAGAATCAAGACACAAGATATCATATTCATGATCTCTCAATATAACAATAGCTTCCTCTTCACTCTCTACCACATCAGCATGATAATGATAATAAGCAATCATACGCTGCAAGGAGCCTGCTGCATTGGTATTGCTATCAACAACTAATACTTTTTTATTCATAATGTTTTTATCAGGAAGTCGGTAGTTCCTAGGATCTATTTTTTCCGGTGTCTCAAAACTGACAGTAAAGCTAAAACAGCTTCCTTTGCCAAACTCACTCTCTACAGTGATTGTTCCACCCATAAGGTGTACATATTCTTGAACAATAGCAAGACCGAGACCCACACCATCATACTGTCGTGAACGAGAGTTATCCACTTGAATAAAAGATTCAAAGAGTTGTGATAATTTCTCTTTTTTTATCCCAATGCCACTGTCAGCAATCTTACACTCTAAAACAATTAAATCTGCAGTAGAATCTAAGCGTTTCATCTGCAATAAAACATCACCAGATTGTGTATATTTGATAGCATTGGATATTAAATTCGAGATGACGTCAGTTAACTTTTCTTCATCTCCAACCATGCGAGAAGGGACATTATTGGCGACTTCAAAGACCAATTCTAGACCTTTTTTTCTAGCACTTTGAGTCATTTTTAACGAGACATCATCTAAAACACTATTGATATTAAACTGAATCATATTTGCCTTGACACTGCCCGATTCAATGCGTGAAAAATTCAAAATATCATTAATAATACTTAAAAGCAGATCCGCTGAATTTTGAATATTACTCAGATGGTTAAGTTGCTTCGAATCGAGTTTTGTCTCAAGTAAAATATGGCTAAATCCTATAATAGCATTCATTGGAGTACGAATTTCATGACTCATTTTGGCCAAGAACTCATCTTTAGTTTTCGCCAAAGAGGCGCTATGATGAGACGCCTCAATAAGATGCTGATTCTCCTCCATTAAGTGACGATTTTTACGTATTTGAATAAAAAGTACTCCTAGTAAAGTAGCAAAGATAAAATAGGGAAAAAGTTCAAGCATCGTATACACGACACTGATAGAGTAGCCTTGAGAATCCTTACTCTGATTAACAACAACTTCTGCCCTATCATTTGAAGGGGTAGTCTCTACTGTTTTCACGACTTCTGGTTTGCTAATCTCTGATTTAATGGGCTCTGTAGCTTTAGCTACAGAAGGAATCACTTCAGGAGTTTGAACAACTTCAGGCTTTTCAACGCTCTCAAGGCGCTTTACAACAGTAGGCTTCACCTCCACTACCTCTTTAATAACTTCTTTAATAGTTGAATCACTTGAGGTCTGTGTCACCGCCTTGGTCTCAAACGATATCACTTCTTCAGATTGATAACGTCCAATATAAGGTGATTTTTTGAACTTATGAATAATCGCCAAAACCTGCTTTGCCTCAGCTGCATCTCTAAAGGGGCGAATCATAACGGTATGAAATTTTTTTCCGTGATAGACACTAAAATCAAAACGTCCTAAATCCACCAAAGCCTTATAGGCATCATTATTATTAAGTTTTTTCTTATAATAAGCGATTTCACTCTTAGCATTATCTTCTTTTGAAAATGATCCAACCATGATCTTATAGTAAGTCTGATCTGCAAAGAGCGTCAAACAGGTAAAAAATAGAAGTAGCGTATATCGAAGCATTGGTCACCTTTTTGTTGTGGTGATGATTATAATATGATTTCGTTTAAGAAGTAAAGGGCACCTCTAAAGTTACTCCTGTTAGTGAACTGGTGTTTTAGTGGAAATTTGGGCATATTTTCTTAATCTTTTTTTAATAGTTGTTTTCCTCTTGAATATCAATTCTTTTAATATATTGTAAGTCTAACCCTTTTTTTGCCATTAATTTCGCTATAATTGCCTTTACTTTTAATATATTGTAAGTCAAGACATCTACAAAAGAGGAAATAATGACTATTATGGAAAATTATGCACTGCTTTCTTCACTGATTAAAGCACGTCGGGAGCTAATAGCTATGGACCAAGAGACCTTAGCAGACTATTCCGGTGTCAGCGTGACAACTATCTCATCTTTTGAAAACAATAAAGGAAATATTGGGCTTAAGCCTCTTTTGTCGTTGCTCGATACACTTGGGCTCTCTTTAGATATCAAAGTGAAAGCAATATAGGAGTTTAAATGCAAAAAGGACGTGTATTTCGCAATAGAGTCGAGGTTGGTGAGATTAGTAAAGACATAGAACGTGATAAAGAGAGTATCTATCTTTTTTCATATGTGGAGTCCTATTTAAAAAATCCCGATTCTGTTCCTATCTCTGTGAATTTTCCATTGAGAAAGGAAGCGTTCTCGTCGAGTTATCTGTTTGCATTTTTTGCCAACATGCTGGCCGAAGGAAATGCAAAGACGATTCAGTGCCAAAAAATGCGAATTGATGAGAGTGATATTTTCACGCGTCTTTTGCTGACTGTCAAACATGATCCAGTAGGTTCAATTACTGTAGAGGAAATAGTATGAACTGTCATAGCTGCTTTAGGCCTGTTAAAACCAAAAAAGAGTTCTATTGCAAAAAGTGCGCCAAGGAATTATTCGATGGAGTATCTATTCTCCCTTTAGCATTCGACAAGAGAGAATTCTATGAGATCCGAAATGACACATCAGAGCGTATATCAATGTCAGGAGTTCAGGACAAAATATCCCTTAAGCTTGAAGGCAAAGAACTGCTGCCAACGGATCGAAATGGTAAATATATTTTAAAACCCATACCTTCGTCACAACTTAAGCATTCAGAGGATATCGTAGCAAACGAGCACCTTAGTATGCAAATATCAGAGCAGATATTTAAAATCCCAACTGCAAAAAACGGTATTATTGAGTTCAATGACGGTGAACTTGCATATATTACGAAGCGTTTTGATTATGCGACAGATGGCTCTAAAATCGATCAGGAAGATTTTGCATCTATTCTGGAATACACGCAAGAGGCAAATGGGAAAAGTTACAAGTATGATTCGAGCTATGAAGAGATTGCAAAAGGAATAGAACGATCTGTTGCCGTATATCGCCCTGCACTTGAAGACTTTTTTAGGCGGGTAATGCTGAACTATGCCATAGGCAACGGAGATGCACATCTAAAAAACTTTTCTCTCTATAGACCTGAAAATCGTCAAGACATGGTGCTGACACCAAACTATGATTTGCTTTACACCAAATATCATATCGATGAGACGATAGGTGAGATGGCGATGGAACTATTTGATGAGATTGAGACAAAATCATATGGAGCACTTGGGTATTACTCGCTTGAAGATATCACCAGATTTTCAGAACTCTTACAGATTCCTCCGAAGCGGTCACTGAAGATCTTTACTGAATTTGTGAATTCTATCTCTAAAGTGGAAGCGTTAGTGAATAATTCATTTTTAAGCGAAGCAGGGAAAAGTGCATATATTCAAAACTATATTACTCGAATTGAGAAGCGTTTTTGTTATTTTATACCATCGTCAGGATATGAGTTTGAATCTCATTTAAAGGAAGTAGCAGCTATTCGAATGAATCAGCCGTCTTGATTCCTAAAGCGTCACGAATCTCTTGAAGTAACTTTGTCTGCTTTCGTTTTTCATCAAAATTTTTACGATACATCATCAAAGCTTCGAGTAAAACAATTATAATAAACGCAATAAAAATAAAAATAAAAGTAAGAACTAATGCGGGAAGAAAACCAAGAAAAGAGAAGCTTGTGTAGGTGACAAAAGCACCTAAGATAACAAATGCCCAGCTCATGCCGAGCAAGAAGCTGAGTATTGTGTCGAAAGTACGCAGCTGCATTAAAGAGGACTTAGTGATCGTCGCTTAAAAGAACCGCACCACCAAGATAGACATAGGTTAGCATCATGAAAATAAATGCTTGCAACAGCGCCATAAATGTAAGTAAGGCAAATGGAATCATTGGTAATAACCATGGAGCTAACATTAAGATTACCATCAAGAACATATCATCACCTTTAACATTACCAAAAAGACGGAAGCTAAGAGAGATAATACGAGAGATATGAGACACTAACTCGATTGGAAACATTAACCAATACAACCACCATACTGGACCTAAAAAGTGCTTGAAATATGTGATCACACCATTACGACGAATTCCTTCGTAGTTGTAGTAAACAAATACAACAAGTGCCAGTGCCAGCGTAAAGTCAAGAAATGCTGTTGGTGCTTCAAAGCCTGGAATAATACCGATGATATTAGCAACCGCGACAAAAAGACCGATAGTGGCTACAAGCGGAAGATATTTACGTGCTTCTTCTTTACCCATGACATCTGCACCCATGGCTAGAACACCACCAAGATAAGCTTCCATGACGTTTTGAGTACCTGTTGGTACAATACGAAGATTTTTAGTAGCAGCCTTAGCTAAAAAGAGTACAATACCTGCTGCAAGCAACATATGTGTTGTATATATAAAAGCGTGGTTATGGCTAATCAAGCCAAAAAATAAAAACAAATCACCCATTCAAGTGTCCCTTGTGCTGAAATTATTGCGTGGATTATATTATATATTCGATTAAACTATCTTTAGTTTTTTAGTTTTTTTTAATAGATATCTCAACTTTCGTACCTAAATCCAAGCAAATTTTTATATGATG
>JAYEGP010000275.1:0-1755 GCA_034659135.1 Campylobacterota bacterium | reverse complement strand
AACTATATCATATATTTAATTTAAATACCTATCGATTTCCATTACTAGTATCTTATAATGCTTTGCTAAATCTGTTAATAGCTTGGCACTCACCTCCTCTTTTTCAAAAGCACGCTCCAACTCTGTAGCTAACTTAAAAACATCCTTCGCTCCAATCGTTCCAGAAACTCCTTTAAGATCATGACAGAGAAACTTGCCTTGCTTATAATCTCTGTTTTTATTAGCCACAACAACACTTAGGCTGATATTATGAAATTTCAAAATGTATTCACTTAAAACTTTATGATAGAGGCTTTTATCGCCTCCCATATTTTCAATCCCTTCATGAGTATCAAGCGTAGAGTTCATCTCAATACTTTTTGATATAGCTACCGATGGTTTCGTAGTTCCTACTTTCTTGCTAACGGTGTCACCGCTTTTATCACTATTAGGGGTGAGGTATTTTAACAACAGACTTCTAAATTCACTCACATCAATAGGTTTAGCAAGATAATCTTGCATACCGACTTTTTGTGCTTCATCAATATCTCTTTGCATCGCGTTTGCTGTCAAAGCTACAATAGGCAGATCATCATATTTTTTATCATTTCGTATAATCTTTGTAGCCTCATAGCCATTCATTATTGGCATATTTACATCCATTAAGACTAATTGAATTTCAGAATGTTCTTGAAGAAGCGCTATCGCTTCTTGACCATTATTGGCAATAATGACATTGATACCTGTATTTTCAATTAAGCCCAAAACAACCGCTTGATTAATAGTATTGTCTTCAGCCAATAAAAGTGTACTGCCTCTTACATCACTCAGATCAGTAGTGTTGGCAAGAAGCGTGTCTGGAAGTTTTGATGAACCTTCCTCTGTGTAAAGATCGAGTATGACATTAAAAACCATCTCTTGATTAAAAGGTTTTTCAAGTCTCGCATCAATAGCTATACCGTTATAGTGCTCATCATTTTCAAAGTTCAATCCACCTTCTAACATCACTATTTTAGTATTATGATGTTGCGCAAATATGTCAGGATGACAATGTAATAAAATTTCCCTCTCTATAAAAATAATATCAAAAGTATTATGAGTCATCAAAGCACGAGCACTTTCAAGTGTTGCAGCCGCTAATGATTCATAACGGAAATACCCTAACATCTCACTCAGCACTTGTGAGGTACGTACGTTTGTATTGACTATCAATACATTTTTATTCATTAGCGTGTGAGAAGGAAGACGGAACTTACGCTGTTCACGATCAACAATAGGCTCAAACGCTATGGTAAAAATAAAACGACTACCGACTCCATATTGACTCTCAACGTGAATTTTACCCCCCATCATCTCAACAAGTTGTTTCGAGATTGTCAAACCTAGTCCCGTACCGCCATATTTGCGACTTGTGGAACTATCTGCTTGTGTAAACGACTCAAAAAGTTTATCAAGCTGTTCTTGACTCATACCAATACCGCTATCAAGCACTTCAAATTTTACAATTTCTGATGCCTTTGAAGACTCTAATAGTGTTACTTTTAAACTGACATCACCTTTTTCAGTAAATTTTACGGCATTATTCATTAAGTTAATAATAATCTGTCCCACACGGATAGGATCACCTCGAAACATCAAAGGAAGTGCGTGATCAAGATCATAAATCAACTCAAGGTTTTTCTCTTTAGCCTTAGAACTTATGATATTTGAGACATTACTTAAAACCGTATTGAGATTAAAATCAATACACTCGATATCAAGCTTCCCCGCTTCTAT
>JAYEGP010000274.1:0-1757 GCA_034659135.1 Campylobacterota bacterium | reverse complement strand
ATGTAGGTTTTACCAGTTCCAGTTGCTAGTGTAAGCAATACTCTATCACTATTATCTGCGATAGTTTCTATTGTTTTTTGAACAGCTATCTGTTGATAAAAACGAGGCTTCATCGTTCCCTCAATATGGAAAGGGTGAGTAATTATATCTTTAGCTTTTGGAGTTGATGAACCGTACTTTCTAAGAAACAGTTCATCAGGTGTTGGATAGTTTTCAATGAATTTACCGTTACCGTCTTTGAGTGAGTGTTCATAGATTTTATGTCCGTTGGTAGTGTAAACATAATCAATGCGAAGTCGCTGGGCATAGTTGATAGATTGTTGTAATCCATCTAAAGGGTCTTTTGATTCGGCTTTTGCTTCAATGATAGCTAGGTTAGTATTTTTGTATGTAAGTAGATAATCAACGAAGTATCTCTTACCTCGTTTACCACCAATAAGTTTACGACCATCAGTAAAATAATACTCTCTAACTATGTTGGATTCTAACCAAGCACTAGCTTTAATTTTAGGGTCTATTAGTTTAGAGCGAGTATCTGATTCCGAGTAAGCCATTAAACACCTAACCTAATATATTTTGTTTTATTATAGCCTGTGTTTCTAGCAAGATAGTTTAATAATATAAGGCGGATTAGTTTTCTCTGGTCTTTTTTGACTTCAGCCTCTAGTTTTGATGATCTTTTTGATATAGATTATTAATATTATAATTTTCAGGCTTTCATTCTCTCCATAAGCAGACCTTGCAAGAGTGCCCCTAAGAGGATATAAAAAGACAACACAAGTGTAAAACCCAATCCAAAATACCCAATCATGACCGGTATCCATGGCAACTTAATGGCGCGCGCATAGAAAAAAGCGACAATCAGCCCATCGCGTGCACCATGCTTTCTCAGTTCGCTCAACATGGGATACCAAACCAGTGTTGAACCGTGACTCAAGACCCCAGATACAAGGGCAAGAGTCCACCCTTTGTAACCGCTCTTCTCTCCAAGATACTTTGCAATGCTTTTGGGTTTGATAAAAGTATTCAACACCGCCATAAGGAAAAAGACTATAAGTAAAATCGGTGCGATCATTTTTAAGACATCCAGACTTTTATTCATAGCATTTAGTGCTATGGCAGTATCTAAAAATGCGGCATAGCCATAGAGCACTACGGTAATCCCGAGTAAAATCCATCCGCTTCTATTTTTTGCTTTTACTTTCTCTTTCATGTCACTGCACCTAAACTCAAAACCGTAGCCCAGGCAACTAAGATTGCAAAAACAGCAGCCAAAAGATTTCGAATCAGGGTAAAACGCACTCCAAAGAGTGAATACTCTAAAGGAAGCTGTACCAGACCCAAGCTTACCCAAGCCAAGATAAAGGCACTCACCGCGTAGAGGGAGATCCCGCTTTTAAGCAGTTCGCCTCCAATGATATAACTTACAAAAGGCTGTCCGACAGAAACGCCTCCTATCAAGGTAGCCAGCAAAGTATCTTGAAGTATGTCGCCTGTGAAAAGTGACTGCAACATCTCCTGCGTCACCACACTCTCAAAGAGTCCAACAAGACCAATAACAGCTAAGAGCATGGGAGCAATACTATAGAGTGATTTTACTGTTCCTTTAAGCATTTTTTTTAATCGTTCAGATGCGAATGTCATGCCTCTCCTTATCTCTTACATGTAAAGAAAATATGCATATACTATGCTGAAAGAAATGTCGCTAATGCACACGCAATACGTTTTTCAATATCCTTACCCTGCATGTCCATAAA
>JAYEGP010000273.1:0-1764 GCA_034659135.1 Campylobacterota bacterium | reverse complement strand
AAGTTATCATTGTTCTAAAAAGTTAGTGCTGTTGCCTTCAGGCAATCAAACCGCTTTGAGCGGTTCCCATTAACAAGCCTCCGGCTCTGCCGGAGGTCGTGACTATTACAGACCTTATGAAGCACTAGATAATTTAAGCTCTATCAAACTTTTACAAAGGCATAATCAAAACAAGAAGTTGTTAGCTTAAACCTAAAAGTATTTTTTGAAGTATTGAAAGAAAACAATGTAGATAATTTAGAATAAAAATTAACTGGCTTTATAATAAGGAAAACTTTATAGTGGACTTTGAAGAACTTATTATAAATCTAGTTATCAAATAGGTGGTTTTATGGAGAACAATCAGGCTGAATTGATCCAACAGATAAAAAAATTAGAAAAGCAAATCGAGAAAAAAGAATCTCGTCTTGAAAAAATAATAAAACAAAGTGATAAACAGCAGTTTAAACTTCAAGAGCTCAGCGATACACTAGAGAAAAAAGTGATTGAACGCACAAGAGAATTAGCAATAGCTAAAGAAGAAGCAGAGCAGGCCAATAAAATAAAGTCAGACTTCTTAGCAAACATGTCTCATGAGATTCGAACTCCAATTGGAGGGATACTTGGTGTTACAGATATTTTACTTAGTGATAACCCCTCTTCAGACCAAAAAAAATATCTTACACTTATCAAAGAATCCTCAGAAGGCTTGAAAAATATAGTGAACGATATTTTAGACTATACAAAAATGCAAGCAGGGAAGTATGAGCTTGTTTCATCGGAATTTGAGATAAAGAAAGTGTTTGAAAAGATTCGTCAAGTGTTTGCTACAGAGGCCCATGCTAAAAAACTGAAGTTTGAAATGCAATTAGATGAAAAGATTCCAGATAAGCTTCTTGGAGATCACTTAAGAGTTTTGCAAATACTTAATAATTTGGTTTCTAATGCTATTAAATTCACATCAGGAGGATATGTGAAAATTGTGGGCAGTTTACTTATAAGAACAAACAATAAAGTGGTAATAAAGTTCAGTGTGATAGATAGCGGCATAGGTATGAGTGAAGAAATACAATCAAACCTTTTTGAAGCTTTTGCTCAAGGAGATATATCAAATACGAAGGAGTATCAAGGTGCGGGACTGGGTCTTGTAGTCGCTAAAAACTTAGCTGAGTTGATGAGGGGAAAAATAGAATTTGAGAGCAAAGAAGGAAATGGTAGTGCATTTCATGTAAACATTCTCTTTCCAGTCGCTCAAGAAGCTTTAGCTGAAGCGCAAACCAATTCAACCAAACAAACGTTTAAGCCGAGAACGTGCCTCATAGTTGAAGACATAAAAATAAATCAAATGGTCTTGCAATCGGTACTGAAAGGTTTGAATTTCACATCTGAATTTGCCAATGATGGGGTTGAGGGGGTTGAAAAAGCACAAAAAAATCCTTATGACATGATTTTTATGGATATTCAAATGCCTAGAATGGATGGGTTTGAGGCTACTCAAAAAATACGTGAATTTAATGATACTATTCCTATCGTAGCGGTTTCTGCTGCAGTGCTTCCACAAGATAAGCAGCACTCATTGGATGCAGGCATGAATGATCATGTGGCCAAACCAGTAGATAGGAATGTTCTTATTAAAGCAATTTCAAAGTTTTAATATAAAATTAACAAAAATATAATCGATGAAATGATTAAATTTGAAGAAGGTAGTTGGAGTATCCTCTTTAAACTAGTACCGCTTCCACAAACTACAAGGCAAATTAATAAAAAAAGACAATTAGAGCTTAG
>JAYEGP010000272.1:0-9216 GCA_034659135.1 Campylobacterota bacterium | reverse complement strand
ACTTTTGAAAGGTCGAAATTATAATGACTTAGTTCTTATAGTTTCCTAAAATATAAATAAGAATTTAAAAAAATTCATATTTTTTTATTCTTACATGTAAAGTTTATCTCCTCACTCAATCTAAAGAATAAAAATCATCACTCCTCTATATATAATGAAAGCACAAAAACTTTCAACTCATTATTACTTTTAATTCTGTATTATTCCAAAAAAAATCAGGAGAATCGATTATGAATTTCAAACCACTTGGTGAAAGACTACTCATAGAACGTGTTGAAGAACCAACAACGACTGCATCTGGAATTATCATTCCTGACAATGCAAAAGAGAAACCTTCACGCGGTAAAGTTATTGCAGTTAGTGAAGAGATAAAAAACATTGAAATTGGTAATGTTGTTGTATTTGGTAAATATTCAGGGTCTGAATTTGTCGTAGATGGCAAAGACTACCTTATCTTAGAACTCAAAGACGCTTTAGGCGTAATTTTATAATTTAGAAGGATATTTAAAATGGCAAAAGAGATTTTATTTTCAGATCAAGCACGTAACGGTTTAGCACAAGGTGTTCAAAAATTAACTGACGCTGTCAAAGTGACTATGGGGCCTCGTGGTCGTAATGTACTTATACAAAAGAGCTATGGCGGTCCATCTATCACTAAAGATGGTGTTTCTGTTGCTCGTGAAATTGAGCTCAAAGATCCTCTAGAAAATATGGGAGCTCAACTTGTTAAAGAGGTAGCTTCTAACACTGCTGATGAAGCGGGAGATGGTACTACGACTGCAACAATTTTAGCGAATGCAATTTTCAAAGAGGGCCTACGTAATATCACTGCTGGTGCAAATCCTGTTGAAGTAAAACGTGGAATGGACAAAGCCACAGCGGCTATTTTAGAAAACCTCAAAACTATTGCAAGAGAAGTTAGTGATCAAAAAGAGATTGCACAAGTGGCTTCTATCTCTGCAAACTCTGACCAAGCTATTGGTGATATGATCGCTCAAGCAATGGAAAAAGTTGGTCGTGATGGTGTTATCACTGTTGAAGAAGCTAAAGGAATCAATGACGAACTCGATGTCGTTGAAGGTATGCAGTTTGATCGTGGTTACCTTTCACCATACTTCATTACAAACTCAGACAAAATGATTGCTGAAATTGAAAATCCATTTATTCTTCTGTTTGATCAAAAAATATCTAACCTCAAAGACCTTTTACCCGTTCTTGAGCAAGTTCAAAAATCAAATCGTCCACTTCTTATTATCGCTGAAGATGTTGAGGGTGAAGCGATGGCAACACTTGTTGTTAATAAACTGCGTGGAGTCCTAAATATTTCAGCTGTAAAAGCCCCAGGTTTTGGTGATCGTCGTAAAGCGATGCTTCAAGATATTGCGACGCTAACGGGAGGACAAGTCGTTTCTGAAGAAGTCGGGCGTACACTAGAGACAACACAGATTACGGATCTAGGTCAAGCAGCACGTGTTGTCATTGACAAAGACAATACTGTTATCGTTGACGGTGCCGGTGATAAGTCACATGTAGAAGCACGTATTAAAGAGATCAAAACTCAAATCGAAGCAACAACGTCTGAATATGACAAAGAAAAACTTCAAGAGCGTCTTGCAAAGCTTTCTGGTGGTGTTGCTGTTATTAAAGTCGGTGCTGCTACTGAAACTGAGATGAAAGAGAAAAAAGACCGTGTAGATGATGCCCTTTCTGCAACAAAAGCAGCTGTAGAAGAAGGCATCGTAGTCGGTGGTGGTGCAGCACTTATCCGTGCAGGAGAAGGTATTGACCTTGGCGATCTTGCACATGATCAAAAAATTGGATGCGAGATCATTCTTCGTGCTATTAAAGCTCCAGTAAAACAGATCGCTGAAAATGCTGGTTTCGATACTGGTGTTGTTGTCAATGCTATTATGTTAGCTGAAGATAAAAATATTGGTTTTGATGCCGCTACTGGTGAGTATGTCGATATGTTTGCAGCAGGTATTATTGACCCATTAAAAGTTGAGCGTGTAGCATTAACAAATGCGACCTCAGTTTCAAGTCTATTACTAACAACTGAAGCTACAATTTTTGATATTCCAGAAGAAAATCCTGCTGTGCCTGCTGCTCCAGATATGGGCGGTGGTATGGGTGGTATGCCAGGTATGATGTAATCATCACACATCCTAAAAACCCTTTTTTTAGGGTTTACTTCCATTTAAATAGTAAAACATCTCTCAACCATTAACTTCAAAACACTTGTTTATAGTACTATAGATTCTTCTTCAAATTTTATATCTGAAGCAATAATATAAAGTGGTGAGTTTTCAATATTTGTCATAGCATTACTCTTTCCAATTGCAAAACCATAGAGATTGTGTTCTTTAATGATACTAATACCACTCATCATATCCAAAAAAGCCAGTACACTGTTTATTAATATTTTTGAATTATGAATATTGATAAACTCTATTTTTACACGCTGGATATCTTCGCCGTCATCATCTTGCACAACAAGAGTAATAATTTTCGAATCATCTGATGTCGTGTCGATTGAGCGTATTTGTGCATCTTTGAAGTTGTCATACTTTTCTAATAGGGAGTCTATTTTTTCCATGGTTATCCTTATAATTTTTCTTCGTGTAAGCATAAGTAAATTTAGCTGAATAAGAACATCAACATTTTTACTATTTTAAAACTCATGGGCTACTTCAGCTTACATGTAAGATTAATTTTTTCATTTTATTTTCTCTTTAAATTGTATTGGTTAAAATATAAACCGACTAATCAGTCTATCAAGAGGTGCTTATGAGTACAAAACGTGAAGATATTATTAAAACGGCTATGCGACTTTTTACTGAAGAGGGCTTTCATGCTACTCCAACATCAAAAATAGCTAAGGAGGCCAATGTTGCTACAGGAACACTGTTTCATCATTTTAAAAATAAAGAGGCACTCATTAATGCGCTTTATATTTATGTAAAAAAACGTCTATGTGAAGCGCTTAAAGGTAAGCTTGATAGCAGTACAGATACCAAATCCATACTGTTTCAGTTATGGAAAAATAGTGTGCATTGGTTCAATGATCATTACAATGAGTTTGTCTTTTTACTACAGTATCAGCACTCTATTATCATTATTGAGAGTACACACGAACTGCTTTATAATGATTTCACCGATATCATCAATCAGTTTCAAATTGCCATTGACAGAGATGAGCTCAAGTCTAATGACTTAGAATACATCGTCTCTAATTTTGTCGCCAATGTGCAACAAAACAGTATCTACTTTCATAAACATCCCGACACTTTCAGTGATGAGGCTATAGCGCGTCATTTTGAAATCTACTACAGCGGTCTATCCGCAACACAGGAGTAACTATGCAATTTTTACGTGTAATATTAGTGCCATTATTGGCTGTTGTGGTCTTAGCCCAAGAGAAACAACAGACACCCCGCCCTTCACTCGTTGTGACAGCTGGTATTGAAAAAGGTAAAGTCAATCCGCTTCAAAACTACATCGGTACACTCTATTATGATAAACAGAGTAAATTAGCATCAGAATTTGAAGGTGTCGTTGAAAAAATGAATTTTCAAGAAGGAGCGCAGGTAAAAAAAGGAGACATCCTTATTCAGCTTGATAATAAAGTACTCCAAGCAAATATCAATGCTAAAGCATCAGGCGTTAAAGCGCTGAAAGCTGATCTCACACGTCAAGAACGCGACATGCAACGCACCCAAGCTCTTTTTGATCGTAAGAGTATTTCGCAAAGTAGTTTTGATCAAGTCTTTTATGCTACAGAGCAGATACGCGCTCAGGTTGCCGCCATGAATAGTGAACTCAATGCCATGAAAATTCAGCTTGATAAAACTCAGATCAAAGCTCCTTTTAATGGACTCATTACAGAGAAAAATGTTGAAGAAGGCGAATGGGTTGGAAAAGGTGCAACCGTTGCAACACTTATCGATACAAGCAGTATTGAAGCACGCCTAAATATTCCTTCACGTTTTATAGATAGTATGCAAAAAGATGAAAAATTCATGGCAACTATCTTAAATAAAGATATCGAACTGCAACTTAAAACGGTTATTCCTGTCGCTGATGCTGCCACACGTACCTTTTTAGTAGAGTTTGATGTTCCTAAAAACCTAGGACTCATTCAAGGTATGCGTATCGACGTTAAAGTCCCAACCCTAAAACAGCAAGAGAGCTTATTAGTCCCTCGTGATGGTGTGATTAAACGTTTTGGGCAGACCATAATTTTTGCAGCAGTAGATGGAAAAGCCGTTATGCTTCCCGTTCAAGTCATTGGATACAAAACTGATATGGCCGCAATTTCAGGAATGGGAGTTCAAGAAAATATGCGTGTGATCATTAAAGGTAATGAACGCGTCTTTCCAAATATGCCAGTAATAGAAAAGGTTAAATAATGAATATCATCGACCTCTCTATCAAAAAACCAGTCAGCATCGTTGTGGGTGTTGTGCTGATTTTGATGTTTGGCTTTGTGGCACTCAGCACGCTTCCGTATAAACTCACGCCAAATGTGACACAACCTGAAATCGGTGTGAGCACAATTTGGCCAGGAGCAACACCGAGTGAAGTCGAACGTGACATCATCGATAAACAAGAAGAACAGTTAAAATCAACACCCGATCTTGTAGCCTATAAATCGACAGCATCAGATAATATTGCCGAGATTACTCTGACATTTGAAGTGGGTACAGATATGAATAAAGCCTTATTGGAAGTTTCCAATAAGCTCAATCAAGTCGAAGCATATCCAGAAAATGTGCTTAAACCTATTATCGCTTCAGCCGGAGCCAATGCATCACCAATTATCTGGATGGGCTTCGTTGCCAATGCAGACAATTCCAAAGACATTGACACCTACAAAACATTTTTAAATAATGAGGTCAAAGAGCAGATAGAACGGGTTAAAGGTGTAGCAAGCATCTTCATTCCTGGTGGAACGCAAGAGCAGATGCATATCAAACTCTTTCCTGAACGCCTTGCAGCATACAACTTGAGTATTGATCAAATAGCTGCAGCTATTCAGGCAGAAAATCAAGATACGGCAGCTGGAACCGTCGATATTGACCGTCGCACTTACCGTGTTCGTACCACAGCACGTTTTAAATCGGTAAAAGAGCTTGAAGCGATGGTTCTATTTCATGATGGTCAGCGCAGTATTCGTTTGGGTGATGTGGCTATTATTGAAAAAGGCTATGAAAAAGTCAAAGCCAATATTCTTGTCGCAACGGATAAAGGGATCAATAAAGCGCTCATATATGGAATTCGCGTAGAACCTTCGGCTAATGTTGTTGATACCACAAATCGTGTTGAAGCTGTCGTTAAACATTTAAATGACAATATTCTTCCTGCGCAAGGCATCCATCTTCAATGGTTTTACGATCAACGCGATTATATTGAAGGTGCCATCAATCTTGTTAAACAAAATATTGCCGTAGGTGGTTTTCTAGCAATTATCATTCTGCTGCTTTTTTTACGCTCATTCTCCTCAACGGCAGTTGTTGCTATGGCAATTCCTGTAAGTATTATTTCTACATTCATTGTTCTTGGTGCTATGGATCGTAGTCTCAACACCATCTCTCTTGCCGGAATCTCTTTTGCAGTAGGAATGCTACTCGATAGCGCTATTGTTGTACTTGAAAATATTGACCGTCACCGGAAAATGGGTAAAGGCTTTTTTCAAGCGGCACATGATGGTACGATGGAAGTTTGGGGTGCTTTAATCGCTTCTGCCTTAACAACCATTGCAGTTTTTCTACCGGTTATCTTTTTAGAATCTGAAGCTGGTCAACTTTTTAAAGATATTGCCATTGCGGTGACGGCAGCCATTACTTTTTCACTTTTTGTCTCTATTTCCGTCATACCAATGCTCTGGACACAACTTATGAGGTTTACTTCCAAAGAGGATGGCCACAGTCAAAAGCCTATTGAAACAGAAGAGCATAAAAGTGTTCTTGTTAGTATAGGGAGTATGGTCATCAATTTTTTTATGGCCGTTGTGTATTGGAGTTTAAAACGTCGTATCAATCAGGTTATTACAGTTTTAACTCTTGGTAGTGCAGCTGTGGTCACCATTGGGTTACTCTTTCCAAAAATGGAATACCTACCTCAAGGAAATCAGAACCTTGTATTAAATATTCTCATTCCACCTCCAGGACTTTCTGAAAAAGAGTCAAAAAGTATTGGTTATGATCTATATGAACATATGAAACCCCATTACAAGAAAGAAGAGATAGATAATGTACCCCCTATCAAACGTACCTTTTACGTCTCTAGCGGTGATTTTATCATTCAAGGGATGATCTCGCAAGAGGAGCAGCGTGCAGCGGAGTACATCCCTTTTATGTCTCCAGCAGTCAACAGTTTTCCAGGTATTTTTGGTCTTACTTTGCAACGTGGAGTCTTTGAACAAGGTATTGGTGAAGGACGAAATATTGACATTGATATCAGCGGAGAAAATATTGAAACTTTAGCCAATATCGGAGGCATGCTCTTTGGAACCCTCATGCAAAAAATGCCAGGAGCTCAGATTCGTCCTGTCCCTTCCATTGAAGTATTATTCCCTGAAGCCCAGCTCATACCTGATCGTAACGCCTTAGCATCTGTTGGTCTTAATAGTAGTAGTTTTGGTTTTGCCGCTGATGTACTCATGGATGGAAGAAAAATCAGCGAATATGTTGAAGAGGGGAAAAAATCTATCGATATGATCTTAAAATCATATGATGACATTATTGACTCTCCAGAAGCGCTCTATATGACGCAAGTTGCTACACCTACTGCCGGTCTTATTCCAATGTCAGAACTCGCTCACCTTCTTCACACTACAGGAATCACAAAAATTCGTCATGTGGCTGGAAAACGAACGATTACCCTTCAAGTGACGCCACCAATGACGATGACACTTGAAGAGGCCGTAGAGATTCTCGATCAAGGTATTCTTAGTGGAATGCGTTCTCAAGGTATGTTTAAAGGAGCCAATGTCTCTTTAGCAGGTAAGGCCGATAAGCTCGCAGAAACAGTAGAGTCTATGCAGTGGAACCTACTCTTTGCACTGATTATTATCTACTTACTTATGAGTGCACTTTTTGGAAACTTTATCTACCCACTTGTCATCATGTTTACCGTACCAATGGCGACAGCAGGAGGTTTCATTGGGCTAGGTTTAACCAATATGTTTATCGCACCTCAGCCGCTAGATATATTGACCATGCTCGGATTTATCATTCTCATCGGTATTGTTGTCAATAATGCCATCTTAATCGTACACCAATCCTTGAATAATATCCGCTTCAACGGGATGGAACACAGAGAGGCTATTATAGAAGCAACACGCAGTAGATTGCGACCAATTTTTATGAGCTCCATGACCTCAATATTTGGAATGTTACCACTAGTTCTTGTTCCAGGTCCAGGTTCGGAGTTTTATCGAGGCTTAGGATCTGTCATTACTGGCGGCTTAGGATTTTCAATGTTTTTTACGATCTTTGTCACGCCTGCACTCATGTACTTTGCCATAGGCATGGAAAAAATAGGTACTAAAAAGGAGACATCAGTATGAAAACCTTAAGCATAACACTTCTAGCTATCACTTCGCTCTACTCAGTAACTTTAGATGAAGCGATAGATCGTGCTATCAAGCACTCTCCACTCATTCATCAAGCGCAGAGTAATGTACGATATGCCGATATCACTACTGATATCGCCAAATCAGCATATCACCCTACCCTTGATGCTGGTTTTCAATGGCAAGATTTAGATAAAACAACTACCTTTAGTTTTGCCCCTTCATATCGTTACAACCTGAGTGCCAAATATAATCTCTTTAGCGGTTTCAAAGACCAATCTACTATAGAGAGTAAAAAGTTAGAAAGTGAAGCCCAAAAACTATTACTTAAAGCAAAACACTCAGATATTAAACTTCAAGTTGTCAACACCTATACCGCATATCTCAAAGCAGATAAATCGATTCAGACGCAAAAAGATCAGCTTGAATCGCTACAACGCTCTTATAATGACACCTTGATTCGTTATGAACAAGGTATTGTTGCTAAAAATGAACTCCTTCTCATTGATGTTCAGAGACTTCGCGCAGAACAAGAGCTGATTGCCGCTCAAAGCGCACTTATTCGATCACGTGACAATCTAAGACGTACACTAGGAGGAACACTTAAGAGTGATGAAGCCATAGAAGACTTCATCGCCAAAGTCACTCCACCTGCCGATTTTGATACCTTATTAGCTCAAACTTATAGTTCACGTAGTGAACTCCAAGCACTGTACAAACAACGCGATTCTTTAGCAGAACAATATACTAGTGCAACGGGGAATTACTACCCTCGCGTTGATATTTCTGGAGACTATATACGAAACGATCAAGAGCGTTACATGGGCACCAATATTATTCAACTCGAAGAACAGATTCAGATGAGTGTTAATGTCACATGGAATCTTTACAACGGTTTTTCAGATCAATCTCAACGCCGTGGTGTTTTAGAAAACATTACCGCCAAAGATGCAGAGATCGCTTCAATGAAACTTGATTTACGTTATCAACTGAGCGAAGCCTATCAAGCGTATCGTGTCTCTGAAAGTCTTAAAGATGTTGCAACTCGGGCTAAAGAGAGTGCCGATGAGAATTACCGTATAACCGATGATCGTTACGGTTATGGACAAGTAGACACCCTAACGATGCTAACGGCCCAATCCGAACGTACCACAGCGCATAATGCTTACAATAATGCCTACTACGATCTCTACACTGCCATGATTGCTATAGAACGCGTTAGTGGAGAGTAATCTTTACATGTAAAGCATTACATGTAAACACTTTTTCAAGATCATTTAGATTTTTAAAATCAACTATCTCATTTTCTCTCTGAGAGACAAGTTTATAGCCATTGTCACCTTGAGTTGATTCTCACCCATTAGTCGTTCCATGGTGCTATTTGAAGTTTTATTCCCAAAGCATTGCCGCATTTTTTGTACTAAGTCCCTGTTGTGTTCTTCTTGCTTTTATAAACAGACCGATAGACTCTGTCTGTATAGAGGAATAAGAGCTATTATATCGTTAGATGTACCACTCAATTTACCAACAAGACGGTGTTACAACTTTCTTAGATTAGAATTGATGTTTTCTAAAATAATCTCTTTTGCGTTCACAGATATATCAATAAAGCTTTCTTGTGGCTCAATTTTTTCCAGTTC
>JAYEGP010000271.1:2459-9236 GCA_034659135.1 Campylobacterota bacterium | reverse complement strand
CGTTCATTGCGTCCACCAATATTATACACTTCATGGCTTTTACCCGTATGATAAACCAGATCAATCCCTTTACAGTGATCAAGAACATAGAGCCAGTCTCTTATGTTTTTTCCGTCTCCATAGATAGGAATGTTTTCTCCTGCTAAAGCTTTTCTAATAATAGTCGGAATCAGTTTCTCATCATGCTGTTTAGGACCGTAGTTGTTGGAGCAGTTTGTAATGACTGAGTTCAATCCATAGGTCTCTTGATAGGCACGGACAATCATATCGCTACTAGCTTTAGAGGCCGAGTAAGGAGAGTTTGGAGCATAGGGTGTCTCTTCTGTAAAAAGGTCAGTCTCATTAAGTGTTCCATAGACTTCATCAGTACTAATATGATGAAATCGACACGCTTCATAACCCTCTTTACATGTAAAGGGTTTTTCCATCCAGTGTTTATAAGCCACATCAATAAGAGTAAAAGTACCATTGACGTTAGTCTCTATAAAGATACCGGGGTTTTTAATAGAGTTATCGACATGAGACTCTGCTGCGAAGTGGATAACCCCTCTAATGTCATACTCATTAAAGATAAACTTTAGCAGTTCACGGTTACAGATATCGCCTTGGATAAACTTATAATTGGGGTGTTTTTCTATCTCTTTGAGGTTTTCAAGATTACCTGCGTAGGTGAGCAGGTCAAGGTTGATGATTTGATATTCTGGATATTTCTTTATAAAGTACGGTACAAAGTTACTTCCGATAAAGCCGGCACAGCCTGTTAGTAAGATGCTTTTATTTTTTTTCATTCAAAGGCTCATATTTTAATAATTCATAAGTTATATATACTAAAGTTAGCATTCCTATACTTAATCCAATTTCAAATGCACTCATTATAAGTCCTCCAATAAGTCTATTTCTTTTATAATTTTTTTAAATAATAAGATAATGATTATCATATCAACAATTAAAGCAACTAAAACCAAGTAGTTGTCTTCAAGACTCTTATCATACAGATAAGCTATTAAAGATGAAAATATTACAATAGCTGTTATAAAGATAGCTTTTAGAAATCCAATAAACTCTTTTATTTTATCAAGTTTAGGCATTGTCTTAGACTCTCTTTCCAGTAAGGTATCGTAATATTATACTCTTTTTTAATCTTCGCCTTATTAAGTAGACTGTAGTGTGGTCTACTTGCCGGTGTTGGGTACTCTTTAGTCTCAATAGGATTGACCTTACATGTAACATTAGATAATTCAAAGATCGCTTTAGCAAAGTCATACCAAGAACAGACACCTTCATTGGAGTAGTGATAGATTGCCACGTCACTACGTTCCTCGCAATGACAATCTTTCGTCACTGCAACTCCACCGCCACCTTCCGTCACTGCAATTCCACCGCCACCTTCCGTCACTGCGAGCGAAGCGTGGCAGTCTATTATGGCTAAGATAGCCTGCGCCAAATCTCTGGCATAAGTTGGTGTGCCTATCTGATCAAATATAACACCGAGCTTATTGCGCTCTTTACCGAGTCGTAACATCGTCTTGACAAAGTTTTCTCCAAAGCTGCTGTAAACCCATGAAGTACGGATGATGATACTATTTTTTGGGTTTACATGTAAGAGTGCTTTTTCCCCATCAAGTTTAGTTTTTCCGTAAACACCTTGAGGGTTTGTTGTATCGGTTTCGATGTAGGGTTTATGGTTGGTGCCATCAAAGACATAATCTGTGCTTACATGTAAGAGTGTGATGTTGTGCTCTTTTGCTACTTCAGCCAGATATTGTGTTGCTAAATGATTTATGGCATTAGCGGTTTTTGTATCTTCTTCTGCGTTATCAACAGCAGTGTAAGCGGCACAGTTAATAATGTGAGTGATGTTTTTTTTCTTACATGTAAGACTTATTGCTCCTATATTTGTAATATCAAGTTCATCTCTATCCGTAAAAGTAAAGTTATATTGTGGGTAGTTTACATGTAAGGCTTGAATTTCAGAACCTAGTTGTCCTTTACTCCCTGTAATTAAGATATTAATCATAGAGTTTCTTATTGAAATCAAAGAGTTCAGCATCTTTGAGTAAAGGCTGTTTAGTGTCTTTATCGGAGAGTTTCAATTCTGAAATGTTGAGTCTCCAGTCAATACCAATAGCCTTATCATCAAAAGCGATACCTCTGTCACATTCTGGTGAATAATAGTTATCGACTTTATAAGCAAATACCGTATCATCTTCAAGGACTACAAAAGCGTGAGCAAAACCTCTTGGAACCAGCAGTTGCTTTTTATTTTCAGCAGAGAGTTCAACACTTACATGTAAGCCAAAAGTCGGTGAACCTTTTCGAATATCTACCGCTACATCTAGCACGCGCCCTTGAATAACACGAACGAGTTTTGTCTGTGCAAAAGGTGGGAGCTGATAGTGGAGCCCTCTAAGGACACCTTTCGAGCTTTTAGACTCATTATCTTGGCAGAAGTTGATTGTGTAGCCTAGAAACTCTTGGAGTTTGTCCTCTCTAAATGTTTCTACGAAATAACCACGTTCATCTCCATGGACTTGGGGTTCAATGATGATGACATCTTCTATATTTGTTCGAGTAAAGTTCATTTAATATTCCGTCCTTCGTTAGCTCTACGAATAAGGTATTGACCATATTGGTTCTTTTTTAGAGCTTGTGCCAGTTCTAAGAGTTTCTCTTTGGAGATATACCCCATCTCGTAAGCAATCTCTTCGATACAGGCGACTTTTAGACCTTGACGATTCTCTATGGTCTGAATAAAATTAGAAGCTTCTAGTAAGCTCTCGTGGGTTCCAGTATCAAGCCAAGCGTAACCGCGTCCCATAAGTTCCATCTTCAGGGTGTCTTGTTCAAGGTAGGTCTGATTGACGGTTGTGATTTCAAGTTCGCCTCTCTCTGAAGGTTTCACATTTTTAGCGATCTCAACAACAGAGTTTGGATAAAAGTATAGTCCTGTGACGGCGTAATTACTTTTAGGTTCTGTTGGCTTCTCTTCGATGCTAGTAACATGACCAGATTCATCAAAGTCGGCTACACCATAACGTTCTGGATCTTTCACGTAGTAACCAAATACTGTGGCCTTTTTTTCTTCTTGAGCATTTTTAACAGATTGAGAAAGGAGTTTAGAGAGGCCTTGACCGTAAAAGATATTGTCACCAAGAACAAGACAGACATCATCATCACCGATAAACTCTTCACCTAAAATAAAGGCTTGAGCGAGTCCATCAGGAGAAGGTTGAACGATGTAAGAGAATGCCATTCCGATATCACTGCCATCACCCAAAAGACTTTGAAATCGGGGTAAGTCTTCTTCGGTTGAGATAATAAGCACTTCATGAATTCCAGCGAGCATTAAAACGGAAAGGGGATAATAGATCATGGGTTTATCGTAGATAGGAGAGAGCTGTTTACTTATTCCCTTTGTAATAGGATAAAGACGTGTGCCGCTTCCTCCAGCTAGAATGATGCCTTTCATTGTTTTGCCCCTTTTACAATAAACCAAGGGTTCAACAACTCTTCTTTGTTGTAAACCATTGGCTGTTCATTTTCAAATTGAAATGACATTTTACCAGATTCTCTCACAATGGCATCAGCAGCACCTGTATCCCACTCCATTGTCGGAGCGAGTCTTGGATAAATATCTGCAATACCTTCTGCCACCATGCAGAGCTTGAGTGAACTTCCCTTTGAAACCTGTTCAATCTTTTCTGTTTCTAAATTGTCAATAAAGTTCTGAGTCTCTTCGGAAAGATGTGACTTACTGGCCACGACAGAGAGTTTCTTCTCTGGTGCTGTATTTACATGTAAAGGAAGCTTTTGATTGTTCTTATGCGCCCCTTCATCTTTCTTAGCGGTATACATATCATTTAAGGCTGGAGCATAAACCACTCCAAGTACCGGCGTATCCTTATGAATAAGAGCAATGTTAACCGTAAACTCACCATTTTTCTTGATAAACTCTTTGGTGCCATCTATCGGATCGATTAACCAGAAGTATTCCCAGTTTTTTCTCTCTTCATAAGGTGCTGCTTTGTTCTCTTCAGAGAGAATAGGAATATCAGGGTAGAGGTTAATCAACGCACTACAGATGATCTCATTGGATTTGGTGTCCGCTTCAGTGAGTGGTGACTTGTCATCTTTGTACTCTATTGTAAAATCTTTGTCGTAGATAGTCATGATAGTATCACCCGCTTCTTTGGCAATTGCGACAATATCGTCTACAAGTATATTATTTAGCATTTAAGTCTTTCCTCATTTTTATTAAAAATTTAGTAATATTTTTGTCATTTAGTTTTGTGTATTCGTTAAGCTCAGTATCAATGGCATAAGAGAGGTCGATTTTAGATTTTACTAAGCTGAGTAAATCATTATTTAAAATCTCTAGTTTTACACAAATCACATTCCAAACTTCATCTAGATCTATTCCAAAGTAGCCATGAGAAATTACATTTCTAAAATAGGCCGGAGATAATGAGTTGAAATACTCATTATTAAGTAAGTTATTTAGTGCTTCACCAATAATTTCTAGTTGTCTAATAGAGGCATCCCAATGCAAACTACTATGTCTAAAATCTTCTTCGTTATTAAAAGGTTCGATATACTCTTTTATTTTCTCTATGGCAATAAAAATATCTACAATAAACAGTTCAATGTCCCTCTGCTCTTTTCTAGACATATATAATCTCTTTTTCAATTTTTGTCTTATAGAACTCTCGAAAGCTACTAAGATAACCTATATCTACAGACATTTTAAATGCATCTTCTAAATAGATTTTTAAATCTTCTCGAATAAAAAAATCCTTTTTTTCAGTTTCTATAACTAAGTCAATATCACTCTCAGAGTTTGCTTCGTCTCTCGCATAACTGCCAAACAAACCAATTTTTTTTACCCCAAAATTCTGTGCTAACACTTTACGATGAGTTTTTAAAAAATTTAGAATAATCTCTTTTGTCATCTTTAATTTCCTAAATATAACTATGTTCATTGAGGTACATTATAACGAATTCCGCACTCTCTTCAATGCTTAATTCATCTGTCTTTACATGTAGCTCTGGTTTTTCTGGTGCTTCATAGGAAGAACTGATTCCGGTAAAGTCAGGGATCTCACCCTTACGTGCTTTTTGATACAAGCCTTTAGGATCTCTGCTTTCACAGACTTCTAATGGAGTGTCGATATAGACTTCTATAAACTCATCACTGTTTACGAGTTGCCTGACTCTATCGCGATCTTCTTGAAAGGGAGAGATAAAAGCAGTCAATACAATCGTACCTGAATCAACAAAAAGCTTTGACACTTCACCGATTCTTCTAATGTTCTCAACACGGTCTGCATCTGAGAAAGTAAGTCCCTTATTGAGACCCATTCTCACATTATCACCATCAAGTAGGTAGGTGTGCTTATTCATTTGATTGAGTTTAGCTTCTACAGCATTAGCTATTGTTGATTTACCACTACCGCTTAAACCTGTAAACCAGAGAATGCAAGGTTTTTGGTTTTTGTGTTGGGATCGTTCTTCTTTTGTGACATGATGATCA
Source organism: Campylobacterota bacterium (assembly GCA_034659135.1). Classification (GTDB taxonomy): domain Bacteria; phylum Campylobacterota; class Campylobacteria; order Campylobacterales; family Sulfurimonadaceae; genus S010-53. The sequence continues at coordinate 3,706 of JAYEGP010000271.1, read as the reverse complement.
TGCCATACAATATTTTTATTTGACATAATTCTTCTTTACATATTTTACAATGATCTGTGTGGCTTCTTCTACACTGGTCTTATCGGTATCGATAATGATCTCAGCATGTTGAGGCTCTTCATAGACATCATTGACACCGGAGAAGTTTTGAAGTTCACCGGCCTCAGCTTTTGCGTAGACCCCTTTATAATCACGCTCTTTACAAGTAGAGACATCAGCTTTTAGATAAACGACAATATTATTAGTGACCATCTCACGTATTGCTTTACGCGACTCTCTATAAGGAGAGACAAATGAGGCTACGGTTGAAACCGAATTCTTTTGTAGTTTTTGAATCAAAAAACCTATTCGGTGCATATGGCGGTTTCGATCTTTACGTGTAAATCCGATATCTGGAATCAGGTCACGGATATCTTTGGCATCGAGCCGTTCAATCGGTATATGCAGTTTCTCTAACTCTTCATAGACCTTATTGGCGATGGTTGTTTTACCTGAAAGCGGCAGTCCGGTGAACCAGAGGTTAAAAGGTTCTACTTTTTTTCTTCCCCAGTGTATTTTAAACCAGGCACGTTCATGAAGCCAATAGAGGGCAATTTTCAGTACGGTCTCTATCATCCCTGCGGCTATTGCCAAGTCAAGACGTCCAAAAAAGATATAGACAATAATAATAGTGGTACTTGTGGCGAGAATACGCCAGCTGATACCTTTAGCGATAGAGCGTTGGTTGGTCTCTTTGTACAATATTTGCCTTTTTATAATTTATTATGCTATAATTCAACTCTATATTCCCACTAGGGACCTCTCCTCATTTACTGAGGAGTTACTAACTTCACAAACTTTTCATGGACTTCTCTGAAGTTTTGACTACCAATCTTTGAGCGTTTATATTTTATTCTTTTTGCAGAAATTGTTTTTATTTGGCTGAGTATTGCATAACTTATTTTACCATTATGTTTTATTTTGACATAAAATTTACCACTTTTTTCTTGAGAAGTTAATGGAAAACCTAAAAACTGATTATCATTAAACTTTTTATATATGAGTACGGGTCTTAAAAAATCAGCACCTTTTCCATCTTGCTCTACACCTATATTTTTACCCATATTGACAAATACTACTTGCCTCTCTTCAAAAGTCACTAGGTTTTTAGAGTATTCGATAATTTTTTTCTTCTCGTTCCAAACATTATAAATATTTTTCTCTTTTACTTTTTCAGTCTCTCTTTTAGCTACATCAATGATCATTCC
>JAYEGP010000271.1:0-2359 GCA_034659135.1 Campylobacterota bacterium | reverse complement strand
GTTAAGAGGGGTGTGCCGTCAAACCAAGGCGTGTTGGTACTTTTCTCAACAACATTATCACCATCAAGAGCACTGACAGGAATATAATAGGTGTTTTTGATATTAAGCTCTTGCGCCAATTCTCCATAGGCTTTAGAGATCTCATCATAAGTTTCTTGACTAAAATCTACTAAATCCATCTTATTGATAGCAACGATGACATGTTCGATACCTAAGAGACTCACAATAAAGCTATGACGACGTGTTTGGGTGAGGATACCTTTTCTGGCATCGATTAAAATAATAGCCACATCAGCTGTTGAAGCCCCCGTAACCATATTTCTGGTGTACTGCTCATGACCCGGAGTATCGGCGATGATAAACTTTCGGTTCTCTGTTGCAAAGAATCTATAGGCGACATCAATGGTAATCCCTTGCTCACGTTCACTTTGAAGCCCATCGACAAGGAGTGCCATATCGATTTTCTCACCGGTAGTACCGTACTTTTTACTCTCACTCTCAGCGGCAGAGAGTTGATCATCAAAGATCATCTTTGAATCATAAAGCATTCTACCAATTAGGGTACTTTTTCCATCATCAACGCTTCCACAGGTAAGAAAGCGGAGCATATCTTTATTCTCATGCTCTTTTAAATAAGCTTCTATATTTAATACACTAGACATTAGAAGTACCCCTCGATCTTTTTAAGTTCCATAGCCCCTTCTTGATCCTTATCGATCAGACGACCCTCACGTTCACTACTTGTTGATAAAAGCATCTCTTTGATGATTTCGGGTAGTGTGGCCGCTGTAGAGTTGATAGCACCGGTCAGTGGATAACACCCTAAGGTTCTAAAACGAACCATCTCTTTTTTAGCGGTGCGGCGTAGCTCTTCAGGCATACGCTCATCATCCACCATAATCTTTGTTCCTTCATATTCAACAACATCATGCTCTTTAGCAAAGTAGAGATCAGGAATAGGGATGCCTTCAAGGTAGATATACTGCCAGACATCCAGTTCCGTCCAGTTGCTTATCGGGAAAACACGAACGCTTTCGCCTTTCTCTATAGCCGTATTATAGACATTCCACAGTTCGGGTCTTTGATTTTTAGGATCCCAACGGTGGTGTTTATCACGAAAAGAGAAGATACGCTCTTTGGCACGAGACTTCTCTTCATCACGGCGTGCACCACCGATGATAGCGTCATAGCCACCGGCGTTAAGGGCTTGTTTAAGGCCTTGAGTTTTCATAATATCAGTATGAACTTTACTACCGTGTTCAAAAGGAGAGATATTCATATCAATTCCTTCAGGATTAGAGTGGACAACCAAGTCAAATCCTAAGTCTTTAACTCTCTGGTCTCGAAAGGCTATCATCTCTTTAAATTTCCATTTGGTGTCTACATGTAAGAGGGGGAAAGGTAGTTTACTAGGAGCAAAGGCTTTCATAGCGAGATGGAGCATGACGGAGCTGTCTTTTCCCACGGAATACATCATCACGGGGTTGGTGAACTCTGCCGCGACTTCGCGTAAGATGTGAATGGACTCTGCCTCTAGTTGTTTTAGGTGGGTTAATCTTTCTTGGTTTAGCATGTTACTCTTCTTTTGATTTAGAATGATGATGTAATTTAAGCCAGAATTATACCAGCGAGAAGGTCAAGATAAGGATAATAATCGATATTTATAGATGAAGAGTAGTGAATTAAGTGATTTCTCTGGCACTAAATGCCAGAAGAACTTATTTGACAGTAATCTCTTTAGAGAACTTTTTAACAGATTTTTCACCAAGTCCTTTGACATTAGTAAGATCATTAATCGATTTAAACTTTCCGTGCTTTTTACGGTAGTCAATAATAGCAGTTGCTTTTTTATCCCCAATACCCTTAACACTCATCAATTCAGCTTTGTTAGCCTTATTGATATTGACCGTGGCCATAAGGGAGATGACCATCGCTAGGATGAGCAGTAAATGTTTCACATAAATACCTTTTGTTGAATTTCGATTGTCATTGTAGCAGTTAAGTCTATCAATATTGTATTAGTGTATAATTTTTGAAAAAAAGTGAAAAAAATGACTAAATATATCGGTGCCCATACTTCCGCAGCGGGAGGTGTTTTTAACGCCCCTTTAAATGCGATGAAAATCAATGCAAATGCTTTTGCCCTCTTTACAAAAAATCAACGCCAGTGGAAAGCAAAAGATTTAGATACAAAGACTATCGATCTTTTTAAAAAAAATCTTGAAGAGAGTGGAGTATTACCTAAACATGTTTTACCACATGACTCTTACCTGATTAATCTTGGTCATCCAGAACTTGAAAAACGTCAAAAATCTTATGACGCTTTTGTTGATGAAGTAGCGCGTTGTGAACTGCTTGG
>JAYEGP010000270.1:1899-9297 GCA_034659135.1 Campylobacterota bacterium | reverse complement strand
GAGATCACTATCCTCGATATCTGTTTTGGTCTGGGTTTTAATACCTTAGCGACACTCAGTTATTTAAAAGAGAAGGGGATTGAGAAAAAAGTTACAATCATCTCTCCCGAACTTGATGCAGAGTTGATCGCTTCATTAAAAGATTTTCAATATCCTGATATCTTTGCCGTCTTTTTACCCATAATAGATGCCATAAGTGCATGTCATGAATATAAAGATGCACACTTACATGTAAAGGTTGTAGTGGGAGATGCAAGAGCGTATCTTCTTACATGTAAGGATCGCTTTGATATCGTCTATCAAGATGCTTTTTCTCCTTCTTCCAATCCGATGCTCTGGACGAAAGAGTATTTTTCAGATATTTCGAAAGTGATTAAAGATGATGGAATCCTTACAACGTACTCTACGGCTTTTAAAACACGTTTAGCACTCTATGAAAATGGCTTTAATGTTTATATCAATTCAGGTGAAGGATATCGCAATGCGACATTGGCTTCTAGGTCTCTGATAAAGCTCCCCTTAGTCAATATGGAACATAAAATTTCGTGTAATCGTGATGTTCAATCTCTACGTGATTAAGCCCTACTTATTTCAATAAAAGCCAATTTTTTTCTTATAAGTTTATCTCTTGTAACAGTTTTGTAATTAAACTGTAATATATCTGTTGTTATTAACGTATAAAATCACATTTTAATTACAAGGGCATGATGCCCATAGGGAGAGTTTTATGAGTAAAAGATTGGGTTTATTAAGTATATCACTCGTTGCATCAGCATTAATGGTTGGGTGTGATAGCAGTAGCAATACTAGTGGAAGTTCAGATTTAGTTCCAGATGAGGGGTCTAAGTTAGCCTATGAAGTGTTAGATGATACTATTGACGATGGTAAAAAACCAGGTTCAAAAATGGAGATTAGAAATGGTGGATACGGTTCAGCTGCAACGGCACATCCTACATCATCTTCTAAGTTCTATGCTCTAACAGATAGAGGTCCAAATGCTACGTATACCGGTGATGCAGGAAAAGGAAAAATGTTTCCTACACCAGATTATACACCTAGAATAGGTCTCTTTGAGATTCAGTCAGATGGATCTGTTGCAAAAGTTAAAGATATTTTACTTAAAAGAGCTGATGGAACTGAAATTACGGGTCTTCCAAACTCTTCAGCTCTTGGTGGTACGGGTGAGACACCTTATGATAAAGATGGAAACGTCATTGTTGATGACAATGGAGATATTAAACTTGATGATTATGGTTTAGATGGTGAGGGCTTAGTTGCTTTATCTGATGGAACATTTTGGGTAAGTGATGAATACGGTCCCCATATGGTTCATTTTGATGCAGAGGGTAAAGAGATTGGTAGAATCAATCCTTTTGCAGCTGATGATAGACTAACGCAACAGCTACCTGCTGAATATGGCTATAGAAGAGCAAATAGAGGTATGGAAGGTTTAGCAATCACTCCTGATGAAAAAACGCTTGTGGGTATTATGCAATCAACAATGTACCTTCCAAGTAGTGACGTAAAAGATCTTGATATTACTAGAATTGTAGCTATTGATATCGCAACAGGTGCTACAAAACAGTACCTTTATAAACAAGAAAAAACTCAAAATTCAAACTCTGAGATCGTTGCTTTAACTGCTGATGAGTTTTTAGTGATTGAGAGAGATGGTAGTTTTTATGCCGGTGGTCCTAAAGCAGCAGACCCAGATGCTCAAAAACATGTCTATAGAATTAAGCTATCAACGGGTACTGATTTAGAAAATGTCTCTTTAGATGCAGATATGACTCAAGATGCTGATCTTGGTCTGACTATTGATAGTAAGACTTTAGAGCAAGTTGTACTCAATGGTGGATGGGCAGCTTTAGCTGCAAAAGATATCTATCCAGTATCTAAAGAGTTTGTTGTGGACATGGTTAAAGAGGTTGGATACACGCACGATAAAATGGAAGGTCTCGTTGTATTTCCTGATGGAAACCTAGGTGTATTAAATGATGATGACTTTGCTACGTGGGCTACAGGTGGTGTTTTAGAGCAAAAATATCTTGATGAAGCATTAACGAAGATTGATCAGAATACTCTCTATGTTGTAGAAAAACCGAACCTAACAGATAAACTTGTAAGACTAGGAAGTTTCGATACCAATGTAGAGGGCGGAAGTGAAATAGTTGTATTTTGTAAAATGAATAATCGTATGTATACAACAAATGGGGAAAACAATCAGGTTGATATCATCGATATATCTAACCCAACTGCACCAACTCTGGTATCTGCTATTGATATGAGTAGCTATGGTACAGGCATTAATTCAGTTGCCGTTCATGGTGGTAAAGTTGCTGTTGCTGTACAAAATGGTGATGAAACATCGGGGAAAAAGCAACTGCAAGGAAGTGTAGAAATCTTTGACGCTGAAGGGACACATTTAAAAACTGTAAAAGCAGGGTTTTTACCAGATATGGTTACCTTTAACGAAGATGGAACAAAAATCATTGTTGCCAATGAGGGTGAACCAAATGATTCATATACGGTAGATCCTATTGGTTCTATCGGTGTTATTGAAGTGGCTGATTATAGTTATATTGACATAGACTTTACAAGCGCTACATTAACAAGTGCTAATGATGGAACTGCTGTAAGACTTGGGGATACTCCAAGTAACGACAAGGCAAAAGATCTTGAACCAGAGTATGTTACGGTAAGTGGTGACTATGCCTATGTAACACTTCAAGAAAACAATGCAATGGCAAAAGTGAACTTAAATACTAACGCTTTAGAATATGTAAAATCATACGGATCAAAAAGTTGGGAAGAGGATTCTGGAAATACTCTTGATATCGAAGAAGAGGGTGTGATTATGATGAAATCATATCCAGGCCTTTTTGGACTCTACCAACCTGACTCAATAGCATCTTATACTTCAAATGGTGCAACATATCTTGTCACAGCAAATGAGGGTGATGGTAGAGAATATCTTTATGAAATTGAAGCAGCTGATGAAGCGGATTGTGATGCTAAAGGTGGAGATGATTGGGATGATGGTGAATGTTTAGTAGAATCTCACAATGATGAGAAAAAAATCTCTAAACTTGACCTTGATGCTAGCATAGCAGCTGCATATGAAGATGAAAATGACCTAAAAGTTATGGTTGACCTTGGTAAAAATGCTTCAGGTGAGTATGAAAAGCTTTACACCTATGGTGCAAGAAGTTTCTCTATTTGGGATGCAAATGGTGACTTAGTTTGGGATAGTGGTGATATGATCTCCAAACATGTAGCACAAGCACAGCCAAAATTGTTTAATCAAGATGAGGGTGAAATGGATGGAAGAAGTGGTAACAAAGCTGCTGAACCTGAAGCGCTAACTGTTGGTACTATCGATGGTAAGACCTATGCATTTGTTGGTCTTGAGAGACAAAATGCCATTGTTGTGTATGATATTACAAAACCAACAGAGGCGAGTTTTGTGGACTATATTGAGACAGAGAGTGATGGCGATATCTCTCCTGAAGGTATGGACTTTATACCTGCTAATGAATCACCAAATGCTAAGAACTTACTTTTAGTGTCATATGAGGTAAGTGGCTCTACCGTTGTATACGAAGTAAAATAACTCTTTAATACATAGTATTGATCGCATCAACTTCATCCCATGTCAGTGGATTTTGTTTTTGATGCGAAATAATATGTGACACATAACGAGCGAACATATCGGTTTCGATATTCACTCGAGTCCCTTTTTTATAACTTCCAAAGAGCGTCTCTTTCATAGTAATAGGAATGATCGTTAGGCGAAATGATGTTTCAAAAACATCATTGACCGTTAAGCTGACGCCATCAATGGTAATCGAGCCTTTAGGAACCACATAGCGAATAAATTTGGCTTCGAGACTAATAACAACATCATAACTATTTCCATTATTCGTGATACTTTCTACTGTTCCTATGGTATCAACATGCCCTTGAACAATATGGCCTTCAAAACGATCACCCATCATCATAGCCGGTTCGATATGGACATGGCCTTTGAGTTTCTCTAGAGCGATATATTTTTGAGTTTCTGGTGAGAGTTCAACACTAAACCCATCGGACTCAATTGAAGTGACACTTAAACAGGTTCCATTAATAGCGATAGAATCCCCTAGTTTTGCTTGATGTTTAGCACGTAAGGTGAGGGTATTGCCACTGTAATTCTTTACCGTAGCCATCTCTCTTATCAGTCCTGTAAACATGCTACTCCTTTATTAAAAGACAATTTTACCATCTTCTTGAAGACCTTGGATAATCTTTTTAGCTTTTTCATGACCGCCATAAGCGGCTTTACGACAGAGATCAAGTGCTTTATCATGATCTTCTTCGGTACCTAGTCCTTGATCATACATAAGGCCGAGGTTGTAATGACCGATAGCAAGGTTTGCATTGGAAGCACGTTCAAAACAGATAAAAGAACGCTCCATGTCTTTGTGAACTCCATGACCTTCTTTATAAAGAACCCCAAGGTTATTGAATGACTCTGCGTTGCCACGTTTAGCTGCTTCTTCATACCAAAAAGCAGCCTCTGAATAATTTTGGACACAGCCAAGACCACGCTCTAACATCAAAGCGGTTTCATACATTGCTGGAGGTACCTCTTTAATCGCCGCTTTCAAGTGGAGTTCATAGGCTTTAAACTGATCAAAAGCTACTCCACCAATACCGTTAGCATACAAAATGGCAAGGTTGAACATGGCATAAGGCTGCTCTTGCTCGGAAGCTTTAAGATAGAGCGCTAAAGCTTTGGCTTCACTCTTTTGAGTGCCTTGTGCATTTTGGTACATGTAAGCCAGAGATGTCTGTGCATCGGCGTTGCCTGATTCGGCCAAGGTGGTGTAGAGCTTGAAAGCTGAGGTGAAATCTTTTGCATTGTATGCGTTGTGAGCTTCTTGTATCATTTTTTGACTTTATATAATTTTTGACGCATTGTAGTATGCAAGCTCTTAGTCATAACTAAGAGGAGAAAATTATTTTTCTCCTAAAGTTTCTGCGAGCATTGCTGGAGTGATTTAACTGAGGCTTAGTGGAATTTACCTAACAAATCTGATTATGTTTATTAATATTAAAATGAAAAAATGTTGTATAAATTATGTGCTAATATGTTCTATAATGTAATAATTTTTTTGATATAATACGGATACTTTAAAAAATATTGGATAATAATGTTTCCATTAGATCTACTTTTATCATTGCTATTGTCATTCGTATTTATTTTACTGCTTATTAAGTTTGCTCCGAGTTTGAAACTGGTTGATATCCCTAATGATCGAAGTTTTCATAAAAATCATATACCTAAAGGCGGTGGTATCGGTTTCTCTCTTGCCGCACTCGGTGTGATTGCATTCTGTGATTTTCAACTTTTCATGGAAAATTATCTCACTTTTCTTGCTATTTTTATTGTGTTGATCACCGGAATTATAGATGATATTAAAAATTGTCGTCCCCGTTTTAAGTTCATAACTATCTTTTTTGCCGTAGTGCTTCTCTATATCGATGGATGTACGATTACGACACTGGGAGATTACTCTGGGTTACAGATAGAGTTATATTGGATGCTGGTCTTTCCTTTTACCTATTTTGCAGTGGTAGGATTTACCAATGCCTTAAACCTTATTGACGGTATTGACGGATTGGCTGGAGGAGTGGCCTTTATCATACTTGGGACATTTCTTGCGATTGGAGTCAAGTTCGAGGACTCTTTTATGATCTTATTGTCGGCAAGTTTTATGTTCGCTTTGATTGGCTTTCTGTTTTTAAACTGGAATCCTGCCAAGATCTTCATGGGAGATTCAGGCTCCTTGACCTTGGGTTTTGTGATCGCTGTATTGGCGATAAAGTCTTTGGCTTATATCAATCCTACCTTAGTTCTGTTTATTGCAGCACTGCCAATTCTCGATACGATGATGGTCATGGTACGACGTAAACAGCGTAGCCAATCTCTTTTTAAAGCCGACAAAAACCATCTGCATCACATCTTGCATGATCAAAAACGTGATGTTAAGTTTACGGCAACTATCTTGTGGATGTTGCAGTTTATTTTTTCGATGATAGGGTATCGCAGTATTGGACAGGATGACACCTGGAATATTGTTCTGTTTATTGTCCTCTTTTATGTCTTTTTCAATCTCTTTGATCCACGGCTTCGTCGTCGTAAAAGAAAGAAAAAACAATCCCCTATTGAGGAAAAAAAGAGTATCATTCAAGAAAAAACAGAAGGTAGTACAATTTGAATCAGACAATGAAAATAGCCATAGCAGGAACAGGGTACGTCGGACTTTCTAACGGGATATTGCTCTCACAGCATAATGAAGTCATCGCTCTGGATATCATTCCTGAAAAAGTAGCGCTCTTAAATCAGAAAAAGTCACCGATAGAAGATGCGGAAATTGAGGAGTATCTCAAAAGAGACGACTTGAATTTCAAAGCAACACTTGATAAAGAAGAGGCGTATAAGAATGCTGACTTTGTCATCATCGCAACGCCGACAGATTATGATCCTGAGACCAACTACTTTAACACCAAAAGTATTGAGTATGTTATTGCAGATGTTTTACATGTAAACCCTGATGCGGTCATGGTTATCAAAAGTACCATCCCCGTAGGCTACACCAAAAGCTTACATGTAAAGTTTAAAACAGAAAACATTATCTTCTCTCCTGAGTTTTTACGAGAGGGAAAAGCACTTTATGACAACCTCTATCCATCGCGTATCATTGTGGGTGAAAAGAGTGAGCGAGCGAACGTGTTTGCTAATCTTTTAGCCGAGGGTGCACTCAAAGAGGAGATAGAGATTCTCTTTACCGATGCGACGGAAGCAGAAGCGATTAAACTTTTTGCAAATACCTATCTTGCTATGCGTGTGGCCTACTTTAACGAACTTGACAGCTACGCCGAAACGCATGGACTCGATACACGACAGATTATTGAGGGTGTCGGGCTGGATCCACGTATCGGAAGACACTACAACAACCCAAGTTTCGGTTATGGCGGTTACTGTCTGCCTAAAGATACCAAACAGCTGCTTGCCAATTACCAAGATGTTCCGAGTAATATGATCGAAGCGATTGTCAACGCCAACAGTACCCGTAAAGACTTTGTAGCAGAGTCTATCATCAAAAAACTCAACAATTCACTGATAAATCCACACACCACTGAAAAGACGGTTGGTATCTATCGACTGGTCATGAAGTCAGGTAGCGACAACTTTCGAAGCTCTGCCATCCAGGGGATTATGAAACGTCTTAAAGCCAAAGGAATTGATGTCGTTATTTATGAGCCTGTTTTGGAAGATGACGAGTTCTTTCACTCTAAAGTCATCAAGGACCTTGATGCGTTCAAAAAAGTAGCCGATGTCATCGTCGCCAA
>JAYEGP010000270.1:0-1799 GCA_034659135.1 Campylobacterota bacterium | reverse complement strand
CTTCATTATGGTGATATGACGGACTCTATGAATCTGACACGCATCATCCAAGAGGTACAACCCGATGAGATCTACAACCTTGCTGCCATGAGTCATGTTGCCGTCTCCTTTGAAACGCCTGAGTATGTTGCCAATGCAGATGGAACCGGAACGCTTCGTATCCTTGAAGCGGTTAAACTTTTAGGTTTAAGTCAAAAAACCAAAATCTATCAGGCTTCTACCTCAGAGCTTTATGGAAAAGTCCAAGAGACACCTCAGAGTGAAACCACACCGTTTTATCCACGTTCTCCTTACGCCGTTGCTAAGATGTACGCCTATTGGATCACGGTCAACTACCGTGAAGCTTACGATATGTTTGCTTGTAACGGAATTTTATTCAATCATGAATCTCCCGTGCGTGGTGAGACCTTTGTAACCCGTAAGATCACCCGTGCGGCTTCAAAAATTGCACTGGGTCTTCAAGACAAACTTCACTTAGGAAACCTCGATGCGAAACGTGATTGGGGTCATGCTAAAGATTACGTTCGTATGATGTGGATGATTCTTCAAGCCGAGAAAGCAGAAGACTGGGTTATCGCTACCGGTCAGACAACAACGCTGTTGATCCACGCTATTTCCGTCCAACCGAAGTTGACCTACTTTTAGGTGATCCGACTAAGGCAGAAGAGAAACTTGGCTGGAAACGTGAATACCAACTCCAAGAACTGGTTGATGATATGATGCAGAGCGATCTCAAGCTGATGACAAAAGATCAGTATCTTAAAGATGGTGGTTATACTACCATGAACTACTTTGAGTAAACACCAGATGCAAAAAAACTCAAAGATTTATATCGCAGGTCACAGAGGACTTGTGGGCTCCGCCATTGTTAAAAACCTCAGTGCAAAAGGTTATACCAATCTCATCACCCGTACCCATAAAGAGCTTGATCTGCTTGATCAAAACGCTGTAGCCGCTTTTTTTGAAAGTGAAAAACCCGAATATGTCATCTTAGCCGCAGCGAAAGTCGGCGGCATTGTGGCCAACAACACTTACAGAGCCGACTCCATCTATGAAAACCTTCAAATTCAAAACAATGTGATTCATCAAAGTTATGTTCATGGCGTAGAGAAACTTCTTTTTCTAGAGTCTATCTGTATCTACCCAAAACTGGCTCCCCAACCTATGCCAGAAGATTGTCTACTCAGCAGTGAACTCGAATACACTAATGAGCCTTATGCCATCGCCAAGATCGCAGGGATTAAGATGTGTGAATCTTACAACTTGCAATACAGCACCAACTTCATCTCGGTGATGCCAACAAACCTTTACGGCATTAATGACAATTTTGATCTAGAAACCTCGCATGTGCTTCCGGCACTGCTTCGCAAGATGCACGAAGCCAAAGAGCGCGGTGATACTCAAGTAGAGATCTGGGGAAGCGGTAAGCCACGACGTGAGTTTTTGTATTCGGATGATATGGCAGATGCCTGTGTCTTTATTATGGAAAATCGTGACTTTAAAGATACATTTTCTACCACTAAAGAGATTCGCAACCTGGTCACACCATCAGACCATCTCATCAAAGATGAAAAAGAGTATGAAAATGTCCTGACTCAGGCTAAAACTTTAGCTCAAGAGAACCAACTTGTCGCCTTTGGTATTACTCCCTCTTTCGCAGAGACAGGATTTGGTTATATTGAAAGCGAAGGCTTACATGTAAAAGCTTTCCATGAAAAACCCGATGTTCAAACCGCGACTCAGTATCTTGAAGCGGGTAACTACTACTGGAACAGTGGTATGTTTATGTTTAAAGCAGG
>JAYEGP010000269.1:0-9297 GCA_034659135.1 Campylobacterota bacterium | reverse complement strand
CAACTGGTAAGACTTCAAAAGATACAAAGGATGTAAAAAGAGACCGAAAACGGTGAATTAACTCAGTTTTTCAGAGAAAAAAGCAAAGATTGAGTCAATTTTCCTGATTAAAATGTCAGTGAAAGTTTAAAATTTAAAGGAGAACCTCAAAATGGATTTAAATCAGACCGTTTTTAGAGGTGCCCTGAAGATGGTGAAGTCGCATTAAATCTCTTTAAAAAACATCATCCTCCGATACTCATTAGTGATATTAAGATGCCTCACCGTGATGGTATCTCCTTGGCAAAACAGGTAAAAGCTCTGCATCCTGAGACCATTGTTATTGTGATGTCTGCTTTTGATGATAAAGAATATCTCCTAAAAGGTATTGAACTCGGAATCTTTCGATTTCTTAAAAAGCCTGTAAACGTTTCGCAACTCAGTGAAGTCTTATTAGCAGCAATAAAAGCGATTAAGAGAGAAGAAAACAGTGAGATTTTTTACGCAAATTTGAGCGATGTCTTTAATTATCAAAGCGCCTTAGTCGTTATGATGGAAAAGAGTAAGATGATTTTGGCGAGTCAGCGTTTTTTAGATTTTTTTAATGTTGAATCCATTGATGATTTTATACAAAAACGTGGAGATATTGGCTCTTGTCTGTTAAAGCATGATGGGTTTTTATATAACGAAGCCGATAAAAATTGGTTTGAGGTAGCCCATAGACATCAAGATAAACTCTTTCATATCAAGATGATGGATGCCAAGCATGTGATGAGTCACTTTATCTTTAAGCTTCATAGTGTTCCAGAAAAACCAGATTTTAGTATTCTCTCCTTTGATGATATTACGGAGTTAGACCTGTTAGATCTTTTTGATGGTAAAAAAGCCAAAGAAGATAAGGCACTGAGCAATTAAAAAGCTATTTTTGATCTTCTTGGTGTCATAGAGCGTAATCACGCTAAGATTAAATTGCATAACTTTTATCGTGGACTGAGTATCGCCAATGATGCGATTATCAGTGATACTAAAAACAGTCTCTTACATGTAAAGACCAATTACCTACAGCAAAAAGTGATACAGATCGATAAACGTACGATTATCTCATCTGAAGCCCTGCCTCACAATCTCATGTGTGAAGGTCTTGTACAAAACAATTTTGATACGCAAAGCCTTGTTTTTAAATCCTTGCGATTTACACCTAAGTCACCAACTGAGAGAAAAAGTATCCGTGTTGAACCGGATAAAGATGACAAAATTACACTGTTCTTTAAGGAGCATAAATTTTTTGGTGATGTTCATATTATGGACCTCTCTATTGAGGCGGTTAAAGTGAATATGAACGCACTGCCTGCTGGTTTAGAAGAGGACGAAGCAATACGACTTGATATGATATTAACGATGGATAAACGAAAGGTCATTATCAATTCACCAGCGCATCTCTTTAAAAAAGTTGAAAGCAACAGAGCGTTTCAACTTGTTTTCATCTTTGAACTGCCGCCTTCTATGAAGCGACCGCTCATAGAGTATATCTCTAAACGGCAGATGCAACTTATTCGAGAATTTAAAGGAATGTAATATGGATAATCACGAAAGAATCTTATTTGATGATGGCATGCACAAGTGTATTATGTTTAGTTTTGATGATGAATCTCATGAAGATTCCTTTCTTTCAGTCAATCAGTTCTTGATTATTCAAAATGAGACAGGTATTTTGATCGATCCGGGTTCAGCTTCGATATTTTATGAGATGAGTGAGGCGGTAGAAAAGCATATAGCGCTTGAGAAGCTTAAATACATTTTCTTTTCACATCAAGACCCTGATGTCGCGGGTTCAATCGCGGAGTGGAGTATCTCTTCTCCTGCAAAGTTCATTATCTCTAAACTCTGGGTGCGTTTTATGAGCCATTACGGATTTATGGATATGGATCGCATACTTTCTCTTGAAGATCATGGTGGGAAGATCTCTTTTGGAGAAGATGCCCTTCATTTTATTTCTGCGCACTTTCTACACTCTCCTGGAAATTTTTCCCTCTATGATAGTCGTTCTAAAATACTCTTTAGCGGTGACATCGGTGCCGCTATTGTGCCGCCTAGTGATCTCTATAAAGAGGTTGAAGACTTTCATTCGCATCGCCCTTTCTTAGAAGGGTTTCATCAGCGTTATATGGGGAGCAACAAGCTTACTCGTGCGTGGGTTAAACAGGTGCGACGTTATCCTGTAGAGATCATAGCTCCACAACACGGTGCGCTCTTTAGTGGCTACCATGTAAACAGCTTTTTAGAGTGGTTTGAAGATCTTCAATGTGGTAGTGATCTGATGGAATCGCTCTATACATGAAAGGCTTAGATACCTCTGCCTTACAAAATAGGGTGACTTTATATATTGTCATAGCAATGATTATTCTAAGCATTATGACCGTTTATTCAACATTGTACACTCAGAAGTCTCTTCAACTTCAACGTGAGCAAAATTTTTTTGCTATGATCGATAGAAGTATCTCCCATGTGATGAAGCACTATCTTAAAGATTACCATTATCATCTCAAAGAGATTTTACTTATGACGGGTGTAGCATCAAAGTTGCAAGCGAAAGACCGTGAAGGAATGTATAAAGAGTTGCTTAGCGAATGGAACTTGCTACGCGAAGAAGAACCCAATCTTAATGCTATACAGATACACAATAGCGATGGAACCTCTTTTTTACGCATGCATCAGAGCGATGCTTATGGAGATGAGATTGCTAAACTTAGACCAATGCTCAGAGAGATTCATGCAAATCATCAGACAATAAGTGGTTACGAGACCGGTAGATTTGCTACCGTCTATCGAATTATTGCACCGATATTTAATGATGAGAACAAGTATTTAGGAGCATTTGAGCTAGGTATTAATCCAAATTTTCTTCTCAATGCGATTTATGATATCCATGCGTTTACTGGTCTGATGTTTATTAAAGAAGAGGATTTGGCGCTTTATGGTAAAGCCCATGATATTACGATTGATGGCTATCGTCTGCAGTCTGATTTGACCCCGCAAACCAAAGCACTCTATTGGCAGGTGATCGAAAAAGGCGCACTACAAAACAATGTTGAGTTTACTATAGGTGATAAGTGCTATCTCTCTCATCTCTTTGAACTCAATGACTTTAAAGGTCAGCCAAAAGTCAAACTGCTTTTTTTTCAAGATATTAGTCATGTGAAAGCTAAAGAGTTTTACTCTTTTAAAATACTTTTAATTTTTATGTTGATTGTCTTATCTCTTGTTTCGTGGTTGATCTATCGTCGCATTGGAGCGTTTCAACATAAGATATCATCATTTTATCAGTCTTATATTCAAGATCAGCATGAAATTATAAAATTCAAACAGATTATTGAGAAGAGTCCCGTCTCTATGGTGATTACAGATGCTCAGGGAAAGATAGAATATGTTAACCCACAATTTTCTCAAATGACAGGCTACAGTTTAGAAGAAGCCATTGAAAATTATCCAAATATTTTAAAACCAGATCTTCATAGTGATTCAGATCATCAGATGATCTGGAAAGAAAGCTTTAAAAATATTAAGAAAAATGGAGAAGAGTATTGGGAGAGTGCCATTGTTTCTCCGATACATAATAACAAGGGCGTTGTTACCAACTACATCGGGATTAAGCAAGATATTACTAAAGAAGTTTATCTCAAAGAGGAGTTAAAAGATAAAGAAGAGCTAATGATTGCGCAATCACGTCATGCGGCAATGGGTGAGATGATAGGAATGATTGCGCATCAGTGGCGACAACCCATTTCAGTGATTGCTATGGGAGTCAACAACATGATCGCTGATATTGATCTCGATGAGGTCGATATACCGACCTTTCGCGAAGAGTTTTTAAAGCTGATTCAACAGACACAGCATCTCTCTAAGACCATTGATGATTTTAGAAATTTTTTCAGACCTGACAAAGAGCGTGAGCTCGTGAGTGTGCTTTCCGTACTTCAAGAGACATTAGAGATCGTTGAGGCAAGCTTTGCCAATAGTAATATTATCATCGATGTCAACAATAGCGCAATACAAGATATCAATATCTATTCACGAGAGCTGTTGCAAGTCTTTTTAAACCTATTAAATAATGCTAAAGAAGCTTTAATTGAATATCAGAGCAAAGAGCGATATATCTGGTGTGATATTAGTGAAACGGATGATTCAACCATCATTAAGATTTCTGATAATGGTGGAGGCATTGATGTGAGTGCGCTTCCTAAAATCTTTGAGCCTTATTTTAGTACAAAAGATGAGAAGCACGGTACCGGTATTGGACTGTATATGAGCAAGATCATTATTGAGAAGCATCTCTTAGGCAGCATAGGGGTGAAAAACAGTAATGAAGGGGCCTGTTTTACAATAACCTTACCCCTAGAGGTAGAGAGTGGATGAATGATATTGTAGAGCTACGTACATTAGCAAAAGATTACCATGTACTGTTTGTTGATGATGATTGTGCAATTTCTGAGACTATTGAACGGTATTTAAAAAAGATTTTTCCTCAAGTGACAATGGCGGAAAATGGTGCTGTAGGTCTGGAGATATATAAGGAAAAAGCTATTGATATTGTGATATCTGATATCTCGATGCCGGTGATGAATGGTATTGAAATGATTCGTGAAATGAAGAAGATCGATGAGATGCAAGAGATCATTATTGTTTCAGCTTTTAGTGATTTTAAGTATCTTAGTGATGCTATCTCATTGGGCGTTAGTGGCTATCTTCTTAAACCTGTTGACTACGATACGATGACACGTGAACTGTTTAAATCAGTATATAAGTTACATGTAATCGATGAAAACAGACGTTATCAAAATGAGTTAGAGCTTATGGTTCAAGAGAAAATAAAAAATATAGAGATACTTAAAGAGGAGAAAGTAGAGAATTATGATAAAACACTACTCTCACTCATTGAGATGATTGAGAGCCGAGATACCTACACTGCTGGCCACTCGCAACGTGTGGCAGAGTATTCTCTTTTAATAGCGCAATCGATGGGTTATGATGAGCCTACATGTAAGCTTCTGTATAAGGCAGGGATTTTACATGATATTGGTAAAATTGCGACACCTGACTCCATCTTGCTCAACCCTAGAAAACTTAATACTATTGAATACACTTTGATTAAAGAACATGTCAATACGGGGTATCAGTTGCTTCATAACATTCCTATGTTTGAAGAGATATCAGAGATTATTCGTCATCATCATGAACACTGTGATGGCAGTGGTTATCCTAATGGTTTAATGGGTGATGCTATTCCTCCACTTTCACGTATTATGATCGTGGCGGATGCTTTTGATGCGATGACAACAAACCGTATCTATAAGGGTAGAAAAAGTGTTGAAGATGCCTTGAAAGAGATAGAAGAGTTAAGTGGCAAACAGTTTCATCCTGAAGTTGCTGAGATTGCCATCAAGGTCTTAAAAGATATTAAAATTGATCATCACATTGACCAATTGCCAACCAATGAACTTGAAAAAGAGCGTTTTGCCTATTTTTATAGGGATCAGATTACGGATGCCTACAATGTAGATTATCTTGATTTTATTTTAAGTCGTAATGTTTTTACTCAAGAGTATCGCTGTATTAATGCACTCTATATTCATAACTTTAGTCATTATAATGATAAACATGGTTGGGCAGAGGGGAATAAACTGTTGCATTTGTTCTCAGAATATTTAAATACGCACTATCCTCAAAGTCTTGTTTTTCGATTTCATGGGGATGATTTTATTATTATTTCCAAAGAACACCTTGAGGTCGATATGAATCAGTTTGAATATTTTCCACTTTTCAAAAAAGATCGTATTAATGTGAGTAAACTGCATGTTGATCTTGGCAAGCAGAAGATTTCAAACCTTGTGGAACTCGAAGTCTTAGTTTAAAGGCACGTGTTTTTATATTACTTGATAAAAATGAAGACGATAAGTGAAATTGAAGTTGTTTAAGTATATTATCCTAAGATTAAGTTAAAAATGGAAACTATGAAACAGCTCTTAAAAACTCTTATAACTTTTGTATTACTTTTTGTCTTCTCAGAGCTCAGTGCGGCAGAGTATAGAAAAATTATTGTCGGCTCTTATTTAAGTCAAAAAGATGCAGATTCTGCTCTCAATACATTAAACGAACACCTTGTTGATAATACAGAGATATCTCGTTTAGAGAAGCGTGAAGGGTTTGAGTTTCTTGCACGAGAATCGGGGAAATACTTTATTATTTCTGTAGAGCCTTTTGAAAATAGAGAAGTACTGCAAGTTGTTTTAGATTATGTAAGAGAATTTCATCCTGATGCCTTTGTCAATAAGATAAAAAAGAGTCAGATCCCCGTAAAAAAGATTCCTATCGTCAGTAAAAAAACCTTTGTAGAGGAAGAGCGTGCATCGAGTTCTCAAAGTAGCGAAACTCAAAAAAAAGTAGAAAAGCCTGAAAGTGAAGATCAGCTTGTTAGTGTTAAAGAAGAGGTTCTTGTCCCTGAAGTAATCAAAAAAGATACCGAAGTTAAAACGATACCTGCTAGCACTAGCAGTGATGCAACAGATCGGACACTTTTTTATATTTTAATGGGAACCATTCTTTTTTTAATCGTTGCCATGGTACTGCTCTACCTTTCACGAAAAGAGAATAAACGTCTTTTAGAGAAGATTAAAGATGGTGAGAAGGAGTTGCATTTATCCCAAAATGAGATGATGCAAAAAGACGTTTTTCTTGCAAAGATTAGCCATGAACTGCGAACGCCAATGAATGCGATTATTGGATTAAGTCATATTGTTTTACAGACCGATTTGAGTAAATTACAAAAAGAGAATATCAGTAAAATAAAATACTCTGGTGAACTCCTCTTAGATATTATCAATGATCTTCTTGATATCTCTAAGATGAATGCTGGTGAACTTCAGTTAGAAAAAGTAGAACTTAATATCAATGATGTTCTTAATCATGTCTCTAATATGGTCTCTATTAATGCAAAAAGTAAAGGTTTAGAACTGATTTTTGCAGTAGATAAAGATGTCCCTTCGCGATTTTTAGGAGATCCTTTACGTTTAGGACAGATTCTTGTTAATCTATTAAATAATGCGGTGAAGTTTACTAAAGAGGGTGAGATTGACCTTCATGTCTATAAAGTGACTCAAGAAAATCATAAGATACTTTTAGAATTTAAAGTTACTGATACGGGTATTGGTATGACGGCTTCTCAGATTGCTAAGCTCTTTAAGTCATTTTCTCAAGCAGACGATTCAACAAGCAGAGTTTATGGGGGAACGGGCTTAGGTCTATCAATATCAAAACAACTCGTTGAGATAATGGGTGGAGGTATTCGTGTTGAGAGTCAATACGGCCATGGAAGCAGCTTTATCTTTAATATCGAACTTGAACTTGAAGACCCTGAAAATCAGCGCCAT
This sequence comes from Campylobacterota bacterium, assembly GCA_034659135.1. GTDB lineage: Bacteria > Campylobacterota > Campylobacteria > Campylobacterales > Sulfurimonadaceae > S010-53. The sequence goes on along the minus strand of JAYEGP010000269.1, from coordinate 1,894 downwards.
TATCGGTTACCGTCAAAAACATTTATGGATAAACGAGCCTTACTTATCGATACCAATACAAAATCCATTAGCGCTTTGAGTAAGATGCTTGAATACTTTCACTATAGTGTGCAGACGATGCCTGTTATGGAGGAGGCTGAAAAATTATTAGATGAAGAGCCTTTTGATATTCTTTTTATTGATGAGAGTAAGCTTTCTGATTATTCCCTAGAGCGTATTAAAGAGATTAAAGCCAAGAAATTCATTAAAATAGTTTTAATTGAAAGTTTATATCATCAAGGTGAAAACAGTGCGCATCGTTTTAAAGTTATTGATCGCTACTTGTTAAAACCTTTTAATCAACAGAGTATTTTCAATATTATTTTAGAACTCTATGGTGAGAAAAAATCTAATACAAATGTTAAAGCTAAAAGCGCTAAAGAGCGCTTAAAAACATTAAAAAATAAGCAGATACTAGTTGCCGAAGATAATGAGATCAATCAACGGGTATTGATCGGTCTGCTTGATGGTACAGGTATTAAAATTACCATTGCAGAAAATGGAAAAGAGCTTATCGAAACCCTTCATAAAAACCCTAAGTTTGATCTTATCCTTATGGATATTAGTATGCCTATCATGGATGGATATGAGGCGAGTAAGATCATCAGGGAATATCAAGAGTATGATAGTATCCCTATTATCGCGCTGACGGCAAACTCTATGGAAGATGAGATTGAACATGCTATCTCTTGTGGTATGCAAGGATTTATTGGTAAGCCTTTAAGCATTGATATCTTGTATGGAAAGCTTTATGATCTCTTAGGAAACGAGGATGCTAAGCGTGAAGCTTTTAAAGTGAATACGGCGAGCTTTCCAAAAAAAGAGACTTCAGATAAAAAGGTCGAAGAAGATAAAACGCCAAAGGCTAATGCTTTACATGTAAGCGAGGGCATTGAGAGATGCGGCGGAGACGAAGCCTTGTATAAAGCGCTTTTAGAGGACTTCTCAGAGATGTATGCTGACTCGGTGAGTGTACTTGAAAACATCTGTGATGAAAAACGTTATCGTGATGGAAAACAGTTCGCCCACGATGTTAAGGGTGTCTCTGCAAACATAGGTGCTTCAGAGCTCTCATCATGCGCCGCGAACTTAGAAGAAGCCTTCATCCGTGAAAATCAGAGTAACTACTCCATACTGATTAAAAATTACCAAGAGCATTTAAAACGCGTTTTACAAGAGATACAAACAATTTAAATTTAGTATTATTTTCTCGCAAACAGTTACGTCACAGTTTTTTAACGATTTAATACACTTCTTTTCTATGTGCAATTCTAACAATATGAATAATAAGTCTGTTTTCAATTTTTTCATAGATGACTCTATAATTTCGTAGTCTTAGCCTATAAAAACCTTTCCATTTACCTTTAAGCTTTTTAACCTTTGTGATCCTTGTAAGTTCTTGTTCATACTCTTCAGTATAGTTACTGATTAACTGATCTAATGAATTGACTATAAATATTTTGACTTGATGATCTAGTTTTATCAGCTCTTTTTTCGCACTAGGATGAAACTCTATAGAATGCGTGTCTGACATTAAAGCCCTAGCTCTGTTTTAATCTCTTCAAGGCTTATGGTCTGAACTTTACCTTCTCTAAGCTCTTCGGATCGTTTTAGTGCCAGTTTTAAATCTAGGGTGTCAAAATATTGGCTGAGGGCTTCAGCTACCATATGGCTCTTTTTTTCACCCAATTCTTCAGAAAATGTAGTTAACTCATTTATTAGATATTCTGGCAATGTAAATGTGGCTTTATGTGCTTGCATAATCAAATCCTTTAATATTCTATATTATACATATAATAATACATAAAGTAAAGATGATGAGTTTGTTAAATTGTTTTTATGAGATGTCTAATCT
>JAYEGP010000268.1:0-9299 GCA_034659135.1 Campylobacterota bacterium | reverse complement strand
AAAGCTCTTTGGCATTTTTAGGCGTCAAACCGAAACCATGAGAAGCATTTTCATAGTTGGCAATGACAAAGTCAATGTGGTGTTCTTCTCGAAGTCTTCTAAGGTGCTCTTTTAACATGGCTCGCCCCGGACGACCGATGATATCACCTATAAATGCTATTTTCATATTTTCTCTATTATTTTATTTTTTAGAACCTTGAGGTCGAGGATCAATTGATAAGGATTGAATCTGTTCTACAATGCGGTGCAACTCTTTTTTTGGAAGTTTACTTATCTCTTTCGTTGCAGACTTTTTAATCTCAATTTTATAATTTGCCATCAGCTTCTAACTGCTTTAAAAAAGATTCAAACGAAATCGTAGTTTCGTTTTTTCTTTCATCAAAGGCTCTCAAATCTTCACTGTCTTCACGAAAAGCGTCCGTCACAATACCATTGATAATATCGGATACAGAATGAGATGTCTCTACTGCTTTTAATTTTAGTAACATAAGAATATCTTCATTTAATGAAACTGTTGCACGTACACTCATTCATCAACTCCTTTAAAAAAGAGAGTATAACACATTGATATTAATACATCTTTGCATCAAAGAATCGTAAGGGCATCTCTAAAGTTTCAATCCACCTCACACAAAACTCACAAACCCATCCTACACTACGACTATCAAACAAGCAAAAGCTTGAAAAAAAGGTTCGAAAATGAAAACTTTAGTCCATAGTTTAGTAGTAGCAGGTTTAGTAGCAAGTAGTGCAAATGCAATCGATACAAAGTATTTAGAAACAGATTTAAAAGTTACAGAGAACATTCAAAAATCATCCATCTATGATGCTAGAGATAGATTCAACTTTAGCTATCCTGATTTGACACTCTCATTAATGAGATACCCTACACAACAGTACCTAGCAGGTGATACACTTGCTCCTACAGAATTTCAGATTCACAGTCGTGTAGGTGCAATTAAAAATGCTGTAGAAGTAACGGTCTCTTTTGTTCCAACTTTTAATAATAATGAAAATACTCGTGTGCTCCATAAATATAAAGTCAATATTACTGGTGAAGAGAATAATTTTATGCTTCCCGAAAATATTACTATACCTACAAACATTTATGCAGAAGGTCATTACTATATCAATATTGAAGTTGATACTTTAAATGTATATGCTGAAATCAATGAACATAACAATATGGCAAATTTTGGATTTGATCTGTTAGTGCCTGCAACTATCAATAATTTTAGACGCTCAGAAGTTTCGACATCGTGGACTGATATTTATGGTCAAATAAATTCATGCACAGATGCTTATGGTGAAGACGCTCGCGTGGCTTCATGGCAAGATATGGCTCGCTTTGTACAAGGTGGTGGTAATGCAGAGCAATTAACGCAAAATTTAAGTCTTGATGCGCATCGTTTGAATGGTAGCGCCAAACTTTTTATCAATCATGAAGGTGAAACCGGTGGTGATGGTGGAAAATATGTGATACACACCGGAACGCCAAATCTTAAATACTATGCAACTCTTGATTCTTTAGATAATCATGCTTTTGAGTTGAATTATCTTAATACAGTAAGAGATAATACTTTTCAAGACACGCTCTGTTTTGTTCCAGACTCTGATGTATGGGTAGCCACCATAGTTCATAACGACTAATACGTACTCTTTTAAAATGCTGAGTGACATCACATCCGTTTTTGTCACTTTTTACATGTAATGGTTACACAATGGAAACAATGTTAACAATTTTGTAATGTAAAAGTAATGCTTGATTTATAGAATTCTATAAATCAATGCTATAGGATTTTAAATGGTTAAAGTCGATCTTCACCTCCATTCAAAACACTCAAACAAACCTGCTGGATTCTTTTCCAAAAAACTTGATATGCATGAATCCTATGTCACGCCAAAACAGCTTTATGACACACTTTTTGAACGAGGGATGACACTTTTTACCATCACTGATCATGATGAGATTGGTGGCTGTCTTGAGATTGCTGATCTTCCTGGAGTCTTCATCAGTGAAGAAGCAACCGCCTATTTTCCCGAAGATCGTTGTCACATTCATGTACTGTGTTATGATATTACACCCGTACAACATGAGATTATTCAACGCAAGCGTTACAATGTTTATGAACTTGTTGATTTTTTACAAGAACAAGAGATCACCCACGTTTTAGCCCATCCACTTTATGATATGGATGGAAGATTGACTGATACTCATATAGAAAAATGCCTACTTATGTTTGACAACTGGGAGATCATCAACGGAACGCGTTCAGGAATATCGGCAAAACTTACCCAAGAGATCGCGGAGAGATTTAAAGGGTATCGACTCGATGAACTTGCCCAAAAACATGGCTTTAACAAACGTCAGCGTTCACAAATCAGCTATACCGGTGGCAGTGATGATCATGGTGGGCAAGATGTCGGAAAAACCTACACCCAATGTCCAGGCAATGACTTAGATGACTTCAAATTAGCCCTCACACAAAACAGTACCGAGCCTCAGGGAGACTACGGCTCACCCATAAGACTCTCTCATATGATTATGAACATATCCCATCAATGGGCCAAAGAGAAAAAGCACACCAGTTCGTATCTGCTTGATTATCTTTTTGCAAAACCAAAGATGAATATGTTAACCCAGCTCATGGGGATGAAAAAGGTCGTTGAACAAGTTCAAAATATTTCAGGTATCACCTTAAATAGCGATAACCGACATGATATGATTCACGGTTTTTTCAAAAATCTATTTCCACACCTTGTTAAAGAGTTCTCAGATAGTAAAAACCTCGATATGGACAAAGTGAGTATGCTTTTAGGTCAAAGTATGCTCTCTATTATTCCGACAGCTTATTATCTCTCTGTCTATTGGCAACGCTCGTATGAGAAGAAACGTTCCCGACAGATCTATCGTGCTCTCACCCAAGAGAAAAAAGACTTTACCGGTAAGATTGCCTATTTTACGGATACTTTCAATGAAATCAATGGTGTAGCACTAACATCACAGAAGCTCTACAATTTAGCTAAAGAAAGGAATTATAATCTTACTTTTGTTACTGCTTATCAAGAAAAAATGAAAGACCCATTTCGTAAAAACTTTGATCCGATATTCTCTTTTGATCTGCCAGAGTATGAAGAGATCAAAGTCAATATTCCTCACTTTCTAGATATGCTCGAATATTGTGATGATCAAAACTTTGATGTGATCTATGCAGCAACGCCAGGGGTAGTTGGTATTTATGCTTTTTTCATTGCAAAAATCCTGCATATTCCTTATGTCACGACCTTCCATACTGACTTTCCTGAATACATTGGAAAGTACTCGGGCGATCACCTTTTCAAAGGACATATCTGGAACGCTTTTTCTCTACTTTTCAATAATGCGGATCGGGTTCTTGCACCCTCAAAAGCCTATAAAAAAGTGCTTGTCTCCAATGGGGTTAAAAAGAAAAAGATCGAACTTTTTACTCGTGGAGTCAATCATCTAAAGTTTAATCCAGATTTTAAGAATGAAAACTTCTGGAATCAATTCCAATCAGACTACAAGACTAAAACTACGGTTCTCTTTGTCGGTCGCATTGCACAAGAAAAAAACCTCGATCTTTTCTTACAAGTAGCTAAACTCCTAAACGATCATGATAGCTTACAATTTGTCATTGTAGGAGATGGCCCTTATATGAGTCATATTAAAAGTGAAGCATCACATAATGTTCTCTTTACAGGATTTTTGAAAGATGAAGCGCTCTCATCCGCCTTTGCTTCAGCAGATATCTTTCTCTTTCCTAGCCAGACCGAGACCTTTGGTAACGTGATTCTTGAAGCGCAGGCATCAGGACTTGTCCCAATTGTCTCTTCTAAAGGTGCGCTCAAAGAGAATATGATTCCAGAGACAACAGGTTTTGTTGTTGAAGGCAATAATCCTTTTGATTATGCTTCACATATTCAGACGCTGCTCGATGATCCTTTACGTTTTAAAAACATGCGTCAAAGCGCCCTTGATTTTATGGGTGATAAAAGTGAAGAAGCCTTGCTTGAAGTGATGCTTGATAAACTCTCGCTGGGCAAACTTCAAACACGTCAGAGTATCGAAGATAACTTACATGTAAAGGCTATCGCTTGAGAGTCTGTCTCTTTACTGATACTATTGGTGATTTAAATGGCGTTTCGAGATTTATCCAAGATATGGCTGAGAATGCACTACGTCATGGTGATGACTTACATGTCATAACTTCAACAGCAAAATACTGTCCTACTGCGCCTAATATACATAACTTTTTTCCCTCATTTCGTATTAAAATGCCCTATTACAAAGAGCTTGATATCGCTTTTGCCCCCTCTAAGGCCATCACTAATTTTGTTGAATCACTACAGCCTGATCTGATTCATGTCTCTACCCCGGGACCCGTAGGACTTTTGGGAAGAAAATATGCAAAGAAAAAAGGTATTACACTTCTAGGAACCTATCACACCGATTTTCCTGCTTATATCCGAGATAACACCGGTTCAGATTTTTTTAAACGCTTAACAGACAGGTGGATGAAAAATTTTTATAAAGATTTTGTTCACGTCTTTAGCCGATCCGATCAATACCATCAGATTATGCAAGATGATATCGGCATTGAAGCTCAAAAGATCTCGTATATCCCTGCTGGAACAAATCTAGAGCGTTTTTCACCAGAACATAAAGATGAAACGATATGGAGTGCCTTAAACATTAGTAGTGATAGCGTTAAGGTCCTCTATGTGGGAAGAATCACCAAAGAGAAGAGTCTGCCTTTTTTACTTGAGGTTTGGCAAAACCTCAAGAGCAGACATCCTAAGCTTAATGCCGAGCTAATTCTTGTAGGAGAAGGGAGTCTAAAAAAACAGGCTCACGCACTAAAATCTTTTGGTGTCCATTATCTTGGTCCCATTATAGGCAGTAAGCTCTCATCCATTTATGCCTCTTCAGATATTTTTATTTTCCCCTCTCTCACGGATACGCTAGGTCAAGTCGTCATGGAGTCTGCAGCAAGTGGGCTCCCTGTTTTAGTCTCAAACATTGGTGGCCCAAAGACCTTACTTAACAGCAATAATCCCAACGGCTATGTTATAAAAGAGAATCATCTTAGAGCATGGATAGAGACCTTAGCTCAAGTTATCCATGAAGAGCGTTTACGTCTTGAGCTTGGAGAAGCTGGTCATGCACATATGCAGTCATTTAATATTAGAGACTCTTACCAAGCCTTTTGGGAAGTTCATAAAGGCTACTACCAGGGCATTACAATATAGATATTCCCAAAGGAATATCCGACTTTTTAGAGTGTTTTTTAATACTGCCTATGATACTGTCAAAACTATGCTGTGCATCTCTGTTATTGACCTCTACAATAGCAATCGATACACTCAAAAGTTCAATATTCCTCTCAACTCCAAAACGATCTTTCGCACTTATATAGCCTTTAGAACGATCCTCTTTGTTATATAGAGAACTTGCACTTTTTTTAAACTCATTTTGTAAATAATGAGCCTGCTCATAAACCTCTTCAAAGCTCTTAGAGATATAACCAATAAAAAAATCATCTCCGCCAATATGGGCATTAAGGCTACTTTTATCCATAACACCTCGAATCAGCTCAGCAAACATCACAATAGCGCGATCACCTTGCCGAAACCCATAGGTATCATTAAAAGGTTTAAAATCGTTAAAATCACAATAGAGAAGATGATAGGTCTGAAAATTTTTATGCTCAATGGCTTCAAGAATAAAGGCTTCAATTTTAGAATTTCCCGGGAGCTTACTCAGAGGATTTTGATCTTTAGCGATCTCTATATTGCGCTCAAAAGCTATCTTTAGAAGCGTATTGACATCAACAAAACCAAAATAGACATTCTCTTTCGTAATAAAAATACCGATATTCGTCTCTTCGTTTAAATTGTAAATCTCTAAAGTTTTATCGATACCTAAACTGATATCTACGGAAACTACACTTTTTATATAACGCTTTATGGCATCTTTTGAGGTGTTATTTGCAGCCAATGAGTGACCATAAGTCGAATAGGAAATCTTTTTAATATCTTTTTCATAAATAACACCATGAAAATAGTTATAATCATCCACTATCGGAACAAAGGTATTAGCACTATTATCTTTAAAATATGAAAACAGTTCAATAAGTGTTGCATTCTTGTTCAAGGTTGCTATGGAGTCAATATTTTTTTTATTAATCAGTGATGCAAAGTTGAGACGTTTGTCTTTTTTATAAAATTTTGCGATGTGCTCATAGCTAGGCAGAATTTTTTTCATTTTTAATTGAGGTTTTTGTATAAAATAGCCTTGCAAAAAATCAACGCCAAGATCTTTACATGTATAATATTCTTCTACGCTTTCAAGCCCTTCAGCAATAATCTTCATACCCATCGCATGGGCCATGGTTATGATAGAAGAACAAAAGAGTCGTTTTTTGGCATCAGATTCAATGTTATTGATAAAAAATCTATCCAGTTTAATATAATTGGATTCTGCATAATAGAGCAGTTGTAACCCAGAAATTCCCGTTCCAAAATCATCAATAGCAATGCTAAACCCTGCCTCTTTATACCGAGATACCATATTATTCACTGCCATAGGATCTTGCAGTGTTCCGCGCTCACTCAGCTCAAAGCAGATGTCATTTTTATTGAGTGCCACTTCTTCTAATAACTCTAAGGTGTTACCATGTGTGAAGTCTGGCATATACAAGAGTCGATTATCAAGATTGTAGAAAAGTTTAGTATTATTAAGCGATAAAGAAGAAAATTTCTTAAATGCTTTTTTACGAAGTGCAAGATCAAACTGATACAAAACACCCTCATGAAATGCTTCATCAAAACAGCTGAAAATTGAGTAAAATCCCGCCTCTTCTGTATGCCTTAATAGCGCTTCAAGCGCATACAGATTTCCACTTTTCACATGAACAATAGGCTGAAATGCAAAATCAAGTTTTTCAACGATAGCAAGCCATTTATTATCTAACAAAATATACCTTTAGTGCCAACAAAAAACGATCACTCACGTATATAGCGTTTTCGTTTTTGCGGCTTTAGCTTGGCAAGATCAACCACTAAAAAGCCATCAACGCAGTTATCAAAATCTCTATCGATTCCAAAATCCATAAACTGGACTCCATCTTCGATACAGAGGTCACTGTACTGTTTATAGAGTGTTGGTATCGCGTATCCCATAGATTGCAGTTCATTTTTTAACATGACGAGATCCTCACGATAATTGTTACATGTAAAGAGATTTTCAAATCGCTCCAACTGTGTTGATGTCATCTGATAACTTTCAATGTGCTTGACACTCTGATGCTTGGCTCCAAAGTAGTTTGTATAAAAAAAGGCCAGTAGTGCTACGGCTTCATCATTATATGAACGTGAAATACTCACCGGTCCAAACATGTAACGAATCTGTGGGTTGGCTTTTAAATACGCTCCAATACCTTGCCAGAGATAATCAAGTGCTCGTGAGTTCCAATACTTAGGCTGGACAAAACTGCGCCCGAGTTCAATGCCTTCATTAAAATAAGTATCAAACTCTTTTTCATATCGAAAGAGTGTCGACGTATAGAGTCCTTCAATATCAAGAATATCAATAATCTCACGTGCTTCAGCAATACGATACGAACCCACAATCTCTAAATCTTTGTCATCCCACAAGACAATATGATGGTAGTAGTAATCAAACTCATCAAGATCACGTTTTCTACCACTTCCTTCTTGAACCTGACGAAAACTGATCTCACGAAGTCGTCCAATCTCTCTTAGCACCGAACTCTCCTCTTCAGAGCAGTAGAGTAAAATCTTTTTACCATCACTCGTTTCACCCAGTGCTTGCGCCGAACTGAGTTCATATTTAAGTTCTTGTCTGTTTTCAGCAAGTGCAATCTCATTAAAAGTCTTAAAAAGAGCTCTACGCTTTTTAGCAACCCGATAAAAATGTTTACGTAAAAGTTTCATGCGGTCATTGGTGTTCAATGATGGAAGATTGTAACTCTCATAAGGAATACTTTTTCCAATACGAAACCCGATAGACTTGTTATGATAAGCAAACATCTCATTGGGCAGTGTTGCTGTTGCTAGTGATTTGTTTAGCATGGAGAGCATATAAAACTTTTTAGAATTTTTAGCATCAATAAAAATTGGTAAAATCGGTGCCTGCATCTTCTGTGCAATCTTTAAAAATCCACTGCGCCATTTCGTGTCTTTAATCCCATCAGGACGGGCACGGCTCACTTCTCCTGAAGGAAAAATAATAACAGCCTGCTCTTTTTTCAAGGCCTCATAAATCGACTCAACGGAGCTGCGTTCCATCTTTCCACGAATGTTATCCACGGGGATAAGCACCTCTTTTAAATTATCAAAATGGCTTAAAAATGTAGACGCAACTATTTTCACATCTTTACGAACATCACTGATTACATGTAAGAGCGCTAGCGCATCTAAAGCACCTAAGGGATGGTTCGCTATGATGACTACTTTTCCATAAGATGGGATGCGTAAAAGCTCATTGGTATTGATACCGATATCAAGTTCAAAATGATCAAGTATCGCTTCTATAAAACTAAAGGCATCTTTTTGAGCATGCTCTTGTAAAAATGTATTGATCTCATTCTCATGAAAAAGACTTTTAAAAAGACGGATAATACTCTGTCTAACGACATTTGGAAATTTGTCAAAAGCAGGATAATTATGCGCCACATACGTTTCTACAGAAATTGCCATGATTACGCCGCCATATACATATCGACAAGCTCTTTAGCAATATGTTCGATACTTCCATCAGGATTATGCATCTGCTCTTCAATATAGTCCCACTCATCCTCAATCATAATGCTGATGTTATAAGAGTTGATTGCATAACGACGAATAATATATTTTTCTAAATCAGATGTGAAAGTTGGCATAAAAGTTCCTTCAAAAAAATTTATGATGGAATTATGCTAATACATAATTTCTCAAGCGTTACCAAGAAGTCACAATAATGTTACAAAAGATATTTTGAGTGAAAAAATAGATAGTTTTTTCATTTTCTCTGAATTAAAGCGTGCTATACTTATTTTTTAGAGTATTCAACAAAGGAGTCATTCATGTCTTCAAGTTATTCTTGGCATGCCTTAGAGGCTGATGAAATTTATACAAAATTAGAGACTGATATTCAGGGGCTTAATTCCGATGAGGCTTTAAAACGCCTAGAACAGTACGGTCTTAATGAGATGCCTCCTCCTAAACGAAAATCACTCTTAGAACGCTTTTTACTTCAATTTCATAATATCTTAATC
>JAYEGP010000267.1:0-9324 GCA_034659135.1 Campylobacterota bacterium | reverse complement strand
TATTTTAGTTCTAGTCACACTATTTTATGAGGAGCATAGCCTTAGCTACGCGACGATTAAAATCGTTTGACTAGGGCTAAAAGAGTACGCTAAGATTTATGTTTTATTTAATTTTGATTCCTTAATAAAAAAGCTTCCATCTCATCGACAGGAAGAGGATGCGAGTAAAAATATCCTTGCACATTCTTACAGCCGTTTTCAAGTAAAAACGTCTCTTGCGCTTTTGTCTCAACCCCCTCTGCAATCAGATCGAAATTCAGACTTGTTCCTAAGGCGATAATCGCTTTCACAATAGCACTGTCCTCTTCATCATCAGGAATATCCCTCACAAAGGATTGATCAATTTTCAATTTTGTGATGGGGAGTCGTTTCAGATACGAGAGTGATGAGTACCCGGTACCAAAATCATCAACAGAGATGGCCACATTCAAATCATAAATCTCTTTAAGCTTCATAATCGCTCTGTCTGGATTTTTCATGACATCTCCTTCGGTTACCTCAAACTCCAACCATTGTGCTTGGAAACCTGAGCTCCTCATTGTCTCTTGCAAAGTACGCATAAACGCTTCATCTTCAAGCTGTTTGATGGCAAGATTTAAAGAGAGCTTTCCTGGGTTGAGGCCTTGCTGATACCATTGCGCCACCTGAGTCATCGCCATCTTCATCACAAGTCGGTCAATATCAATAATTAAGCCCGTCTCTTCAGCTAAAGCGATAAACTTGGCAGGTGAAACGATACCCATCATTGGATGATTCCAACGCACTAACGCTTCGAGACCAATCATCATATCATTCGAAGCATCTATTTGAGGCTGATAATAGACAATAAACTCTTCACTTTTTATCGCTTGGCGCAGACTTGCTTCCATCACAACACGTTCAAATACCAATTCCGTCATCTCTTTAGAGTAGAACTGATAATTGTTACGTCCCTCATCTTTGGCACGATACATCGCCGCATCGGCATTTTTTAGAAGGTTGGTAGCATCTTTTTCATCTTGAGGATAGATACTGATACCGATACTACTTGAGACATAGAGGTGATGCCCATCCACAATCATCGCCTCTTGTAAAATATGAAGTATCTTTTCTGCTAAGATTGAAGCATCTTGAGCTCGTTTTAGATTTTCCATAATGATGGTAAACTCATCGCCACCTAAACGTGCGAGTGTATCTTCCTCACGCATCACACTTGTAAGACGTTGCGTGACAATATTAAGAACCCGATCACCAACTTCATGTCCGAGAGAGTCATTAATCTGCTTAAAACGATCCAAGTCTATAAAAAAGAGTGCTAATTCCGTACCTCTTCGCTTCGATTTTTCAATACCTTGATGGAGTCTGTCCATAAAAAGGGTACGGTTGGGCAGACCCGTCAATGCATCATGATGGGCTTGATAATCGAGAAGGTCTTTTTGTGTCTCAAGTTCAGCCTTAGCCTTATTACGCTCCGTAATATCACGAGAATAACCGACCAAACCATAGACATTTCCCTGTTCATCTTTTAAGAGGGAGAGGGAGAGATCAGCATCAACAAGCGTTTTTGATTTTTTAACTAAACGCACTTCAGTCTGATACTCTTGCTGTTTTTTTAATATCTCTATATTTTTAGCCAACTGCTTTTGATCTTCTTCAAGATAGATCACAGAAATATGTTGACCAATAATCTCATCAGCACTATACTCTAAGAGGAGCTCTGAGCCCCGATTCCAACTCGTAATAAAACCATCGAGATCTGTGGCAATCACCGAATCATGAATCTGTTCAATAATCTGCGCCTGATACTTTGAGTGCAATTGCATCTCACGCTCTTGAGTAGTATCCGTATGGGTACCAATCATACGAACGGCTTTTCCCTGCGCATCAAACTGCGTTTTTGCGCGGGCTAAAATCCATACCCAATGACCCTCTTTATGCTTGAGTCGGTGGATATTTTCAAACTCATCACTTAAACCTTGAAGATTATTCTGTACCTCAGCTAAAACATTCTCCAAATCATCTGGATGGACACGCTCTTGCCAGCTTGAAAATTCGTTAGCAAGCTCATTATCAGAATAGCCAATCATAGCTTTGTATCGTGGAGAGAAATAGACGCTATTATCAAGTACGTTCCAATCCCAAAGACCATCATTGTTACCGATGAGCGCAAGCTCCATACGTTCTTTTATTTTGATCAGTTTTTTGTTGTACTGCTTTAATGTTCGCTGTCGATGTAGCAGCAGGAGTAAAAGTAAAAGTGTCCCTAAAACAAGTTTCCAAACCAGACTCATATCGATTTTTTGCTCAACTTTTGTGTGAATCCAATGGGAATTAATACGGCTTCGATCTTCTTCACTGATCGATTCAAAAGCTTTATTGATAATGGTAGTGAGTTCAGGATATTTTTCCGCAATCAGATAACGATGTTCAAACTTAAAGTCCGTCGTACCTGAGACTTTGAGCTCATTTAAATTAAGCAGAGAAAGATAATAGAGTGACGGCGCTATATGCCCCACAAAAGCATCTGCCTTACCCGATTGTACCAACAGAAGAGCCTCTTCAATACTTTGTGTTGTTTGCAGTCTTATCTCTGGATAATTTTCTGTTAAAAAGTTATAACTGGTGTAGTGTTTTGGCACTGCGATTGTTTTAGAACGCAATTCATCTAAAGCATCAATATAGTTATACTCTTGGCCGGTAACAATAACCATAGGATAACTTGCATACGAATGACTAATCGCCCCTAAGCTCATCTCTTGAGGACTTGAGCCAACTCCGGGAATAAGATCAATTTTTCCCTCTTTAAACTGCTCTAAAACATGAGACCAAGAGTCTGATGGCACATACTCAAATCTTATGCCCGTACGTTTTGAGACCAGATCAAGATAATCACCCATAATCCCATTCATGGCACCATTTTCGATGATAGAGAGCGGTTTCCAATTGATCTCACTGTAACGAATCACAGGGTGATCACTGAGCCATAGTTCTTCTTTATCTGAAAACTCAATAGAATCTTTATCATCTATAGATTGTGATTTGTAGATAAGCTTATCGCTATTTTGATCGGCTGTAATGCTTTTACTTTTCACTAACTGCTTAAAGGTTTTATTGACAAACTCCGTATTGATCTCACCGATATCATAGAGATCTAAAAGCATCAACTCCTTAGTCACTTCTCCTTCATACTGTAAAAGTTCAATTGATTTTGAAGATTGGTATTTTTTATGGATTAACTGCACCACCTCATCAATATGCTCTAGCGCATATTTCCAACCTTTTTGACTTGCCTTGAGAAATTTCTCAACAACTAAAGGACGTTCTTCTATCGTTTTATGTGTCGCAAAAAGGTTTATGGCGTTTGTTGAGAAGCCATATTCAACAGGATCAATAATATTATAAGGTATATTTTTCTTCTCTAATTCATAAATCTCATTAGATTTAAAAGCAGCCACGGCGTCAATCTTTTTATTTATAAAATCATCAAGTGAAAATGTCTGTTTCACGAACTCTGTGTTATGTTTGGCTATATTGTAGTATTGCAATAACATAGAGAGGGAACTGTTTTTAAGATCATTGTCACTTAACATGACTCTCTTTCCTTGGAGGTCTAAAACATTTTGAATCTCAGGCTGGGTAACAATAATCAGTGGAGAGCGCTGAAAATAGGTCGCTAAAAGTGTCACATCACGTAATTTTTGATCTTTATAGACAATAATACTATTACTAAGCGCAAAATCACTTTTTTCTTCAATCAACTCATCAATAATATTGGTATTGTTATACTCGATCAGATCAACATCAAGACCCACTTCTTCATAAAAGCCGTGCTCTTTAGCAACAATGAAACCGGCAAACTGAAACTGATACTTCCACTGAAGTTGAAGGGAGACTTTTTCTAAAGCCTTAGTCTCTGTGGCTTGTAGCAATGTTAGCCCTAAAAGTAAAGTGAAGAAAAAAGTTTTCAACATCTTATCTCTCAAGTGACTCTGTTTGTGTCGCCTCTCTGTTTGACTCTTCTATCAGTAGCGAAAATCCACTATAAAGAAAAAAGCCTGAAGCTAAGGCAAAGAGTGTTATTTTGATAATTTTTTGAGTACGTTCATTCATAAAGACAATTTTAGCCTAAATTACTTAGTTTTTATAAGTTGTATCGCTCTCTTGTAAAGTATGATAAAATACTCAAAAAAATAAAAGGAATAAGAAAATGTCTTATACATTAATCCACAATACAGACGAATGTAAATATGAATATCATATCGATGGTCATATCGCATATATCACCTATGATGATCAAAACGGAAACATGCATTTAACGCATACCATAGTACCCGATGCATTAGCCGGAAAAGGGCTTGCTAGAACACTTTTAGAAGCTGTCCTTCAAGAGATAAAAAAAGATAACAAAAAAGCCGTCGCTAAGTGTTCATACATTGTGAAGTATCAAGAGAAGAATCCAGAAGCAAGTAACTTATTCGCATAGATAACAGTCATGACGAGCACGAGAATCCAATATTTTTATGCTCTTAGGGCGTGTCATTTGCGAAACGCTCAAACAAAGCCTTAAACTGATCATTTACATCTGCAATAAACTTATCACTAAACATTGCTCTTAGGTGATCGTCTTTATGGTCTTCATCATAATAATAATCGATAAACCCAAAAAAATCATCGGGTGTAATGTCACATGCAAACATTTTCTCTATGGCTTGCGACGTATGAGCACTAAAAAAAAGAGTCGCTATCTCTTCTCCTTGATAGGTATGCTCTGCATGATCAATCTTTTGAAAACATTTTTGCTCATAAAGCAACTCTTCAAGTTCATCAAGTTTATCACCCTCTTGCTCTGTCGCCGTTCCCGTTTTTAAAATGTTCATCACTAACTCATGTATCTCAGCAATTATTCTTGCTTGTTCACTCATCTCATCTCCTCATTTATATTTTAGAATAATATCCAAAGTCTGAGGAATTTTTATAAAGCTCCTAAACCTTTACAAATTTGAAGAACTTTTTACTTTTTGAATGCCAAACGCTAATATAAAGATCAAAAAACCTCGCTAGCTCAAAAATAAGTTGTAACTTTTAAACAATAATGTTAAAGTTTCGCTATTCATAGCAAAAGGAATATAGTGAATATTACAGTAGAAAAAATAGATGATATAAATTTCATTATAACGGGTACCGTAGATAACCGTGTGATTGAAGAAAAAGTTTCTAAACTTAAAGAAGCAGCTAAAGCAACAGTTAGTGATGCTCCTACAGATGATAGCTTTGAGCAAGATGCCGCTGGAGAAGTCTTTCGTGAGTTTATCGAAGCCGGTATTAAAGAAGCCAATCTTAAAGTAGAAGACCTTCTCGGTCAACCGGGGCTTAAAAAGTATGAGAAACAAGAAAACAGTGTCTTTTTTGAAGTGGATGTCGCCATTTCTCAAGAGATAAATACCGATATCAATTACGCAGATGTTATACCAGAGTACACCAAACCAAAAGCTGACCCCAAAGCTGTAGAAGAAAAACTTGAAGAATTTGCTAAACAACAAGCTCCATTTTCAGCGATTGAGCATGCAAAAGCAGTTGAGAACGGTGATGTCACTGTTATCGATTTTACAGGTTACATGGATGGTAAACCTTTTGAAGGCGGTAGTGCCGAAAAATTCAACCTCAGAATCGGTTCAAACTCATTTATCCCTGGATTTGAAGAGCAACTCATTGGAATGGAATATAAGGAAGAGAGAACCATTACCGTCACCTTTCCCGAAGATTATCAGTCAAAAGAGTTAGCAGGAAAAGAGACTCAGTTTCTTATCAAACTTCATGAAATTCAAGAACAAAAAGCCGTGGTTAGCGATGATGCCTTTGCTCAAAGAATACTCAACGATAAAACAGCTACCATTGATACGCTTAAAGAAAAACTAGCAGACCAGATAACAGCTCAAGACCTTACTGATCTGTACAATAATGAGCTTAAGCCAAAACTGATAGAAGGTTTACTGTCAAAATTTGAGTTCCCATTACCCAATAACATAGTCGAACAAGAGATCGATGCAAAAGTACGTGAAAAATTGCAACACTTTTCTCAAGAAGAGCAGCAAAGCTATATAGAAAATAAAGAGAAGCTCCACGAATTTAGAGACTCTATCCGAGATGAAGCAAGAGACGGTATCAAAATTGCCATGATCATTGAAGTTTTAGCTAAAAAAGAGGGTATTGACGTTGATGAGCAAGAAGTACTCGCCGCACTAGCACACCATGCAATGATGACAGGTCAAAATGCACAAGAGATAGAAAAGTACTATCGAGAAAACAACCTAATGACCTCAGCGAAACTTGGACTTACAGAAGACAAGCTTTTTGGACAGATCCTTGGATTTCACAAGTCATAAAAAGAAGTTTATTGAGTTATAAAAATCTCACCCTCATTTGAATAATCTATTTTCAAAGTAAAGGGTGGCGCTTCTTCGGCTTTAAAGACTAGACTTAAGAGATATTGATCGGGCGAGACCCGATCGTGAACATTGACATCTGTAGCATCTAAAGCCTCACTTAAAGTCATTTCAAGCTTCTTTGAAAGTTTTTGCCATCGAGCATTAACAGCATCCTCTTCATCTTGATACAGACCACTCTCATCAAAATCAATCGCTTCATACTGCTTCCCTACTTTATGCAATTTTGTAAAGAAACGTTCGTTTTCACTTAAAAGCTCTTTAATCTGTTCAAACAGCTCTTCTTGCATTAAAAACTCAGTCCAACAGCAATTTCAGGATATCCGCTAGAGGTATCACAATCAAGAATGCCACAATCTCTATCGTAATACTCTTGTACCCAACCAAATGAAGCATACGAATTTCCACTCGTAATCATACTCACACCTACACGAGCGCCATAAACATTGTAATTATCATAATGTGAGTTATCAAAAAAAGTACGCCGCACAAAGGCTCCCGCATAAGGACGAAACTTCTCATGAATTGGTACGATATAAGTCACAGGAACACTGATTTCATTGATCATGGGATCACCCCCAAACCAGCCGCGATACTCGAGTCCTGTCATCAGGTTATCCATAAGAAAATAACTAGCATTGACACCTATAATCGTATAATTACTCCCATAACTACTCCCAGCGCCCATAGTCACACCAACATTTTTACTTCCCTGCTCAAACAGCGCTCCAAAAAGACCCGTTGCTACTAAAACACCTACTATAACTTTTTTCATCTTCTCTCCTTTAAAAAATTAACGATTCACTCTCTTCGCGTTCATGTTCAATAAATGGTGGTTTTGAGACATCGGTAAAATACTCTTTTTTCCCTTTAATACTTGTCGTAATCACCCCCTCAGGTTTCTCAAAAGTCCGTTTTGTCTGTGGATATAAAGCTAGCAACTCTTTATAATAATATGAAAAAGCAGGACCAGCGACACGTCCACCCGTTTCACGCTTTAACATAGGGCTATTGTCATCATTTCCAAACCAGACAATCGTCTCTACCGTAGGTGAATACCCAGCAAACCAAGCATCCATAGATTTATTGGTCGTTCCTGTTTTTCCTGCGATTTCTATGCCACGCACACCCGCACGCCTCCCTGTCCCTCGTGTAACAACATCACGTAAAATTGTTGTCATGAGATAGGCTTGCTGCGGTGTAGTAATATACTTTTCACTGCTTTGAAAATTAATAATACTACCATAAGAGTTTGAAACAGAACGAATCAAACGCGGCTCCATCTGTATTCCTTGATTGGCAAAAGAGGTATAATATTTTGCTAATGATAGCGGTGAGAGTGAAATCGAGCCTAAAGAGAGTGAGAGATCGTGAGGAAGGTCTTTAATACCATAACGCTTCATCTCTCGAAGTATCATTCTTAGTCCAACATCGGTTACAAGATTTATTGTGGCTAAATTTCGTGAATGAACAAGCGCTTCACGCAGACTGATGAGACCTTTATAATCTTTTTCATAATTTTTAGGCTGCCACTTCTGAGTCTCCCCATTTTTCTCATACTCATAAGTACGTGCCACATCAATCAACTCCGTTGCACCACTGTATCCCAAGTCTAAGGCTACTTGATATAAAAATGGTTTAAAAGCAGACCCGGGTTGTCGTATGCCCTGTGTTGCCCGATTATAAGAGCTCTGTTTATAATTAACACCACCAACCAAGGCGAGGATTTCACCACTTTTAGGCTCTAAACTCACTAAGGCTCCATTGAGCTTACTCGCATTAAAATCTTCACTATTCTTTGCCCGCTCTACTGCCAGATCATAAGCATGTTTAACACCTTTACGCGCCACATCTTGAAGTTTCAAATCAATAGTTGTCATAATCTCATAGCCACCACGACGAAGGTCTGTAAAGTCTCCACTGAGTTGTCGAATCACCTCATCAACAATATACGGTGCCTTGTTTAGTGTCAAGGTCTCATCATAAACATGAGGACGCTCATCAGTGGCATTCATATACATCGTATCATCAATCCAACCTAAATGATACATACGAGAGATAACACGATTAGCCCGACCTAAAGCCATCTCATAATTTTTGGTGGGAGAGTAATAGCTAGGGGCCTTAGGCAGCCCTACTAAAATCGCCATCTCTTTAAGAGTCAAACGCTCAAGTTCTTTATGAAAATAGCCCAAAGCTGCCGTTTTCACTCCGTAATAGCCGTGACCTAAATAGACCTCATTTAAGTAACGCTCTAAAATTTCCTCCTTGCTCAGCTCATACTCAATCTTTAAGGAATACAGCACCTCTTTTAACTTACGCGATATCTTCTTCTCACGAGTAAGT
Source organism: Campylobacterota bacterium (assembly GCA_034659135.1). Lineage (GTDB taxonomy): Bacteria > Campylobacterota > Campylobacteria > Campylobacterales > Sulfurimonadaceae > S010-53. The sequence goes on along the minus strand of JAYEGP010000267.1, from coordinate 556 downwards.
AGCGTATTTTTAACTAACTGTTGTGTGATCGTACTTGCACCTTCAACAAGTTTTTGTGCCTTTATATCTTTAATAATGGCGCGAAATATCGCATCAATATTGATACCGGGGTGCTCAAAAAAAGTAGTATCTTCAATGGCTAAGAGTGCTTCGACTAAACGTGGTGGTATCTCATCAAAAGTGGCATAAATCCGATGCTCTTTTTGAAAAATATTGGCAATGAGCTCACCATTTCTATCGAAAATTCGTGTCGTTTGATTGGGTTTATAATCAATCAGTTTTTGTGTCATATGACCATACTCTTTTAAAAAGTACCCAGCGCCACCAAGTACAGCTAAAACCATTGCTATAGTAAGTATCCAAAATAGACGAATCATGCTCTAAATGCCCTTTGTGAAAAACTTGCTTCAATTAAACGTTTAGTATACTCATTTTTGGGTGCATTTATAACCTCGTGCATCACTCCTTGTTCTTGTACTTGACCCTTACGTATCACACAGATACTATCGCACAACTGTGAAGCAGAGTGTATGTCATGCGTTACAAAAAGCATTTT
>JAYEGP010000266.1:6177-9352 GCA_034659135.1 Campylobacterota bacterium | reverse complement strand
ATGGAAGCGATAGAACCTGTAATACTTGTGCTGTAATTGAAGACCCTACATTTCGTTTCGATACTTGGGATACCTTTAGAAATTTAAACGACCGCAACATTTCGACAAAACTTGTTTCGCAAGACTTTCAACTGACACTCGCATCACTCAATGAAACTAATGACAACTACCAAGAGTTTAACGGAACCGTTTGTACACAAATTATAGAAGAAAAGCCTTCTAGTTGGGTAAAAAGTACTTTTAATGATACCAATACTTCTACACTAAGTTTCAATGTTTCAAATGCTATAAAAGATACTAAAATCGCTATAAAATGGTGGAAAAATAGTGAGGCCCTTAATGTTACATGTAATGATGGAAGTGAAGATAACAGCACTATCTCAAGTGATAACTTTGCTATTCGTCCAGATCGATATCGTTTGATTCCAACGGGGCCATATTATGCAGGTGAAAACTTTTTACTTGAGGGACAGGTTCTGGATGTCAATTCCATCGCGGTCACTGATTATAATGAAACTCAAAGTCTTGGTTCATTTACTATTGAGGGGAATGAAACGCGACAAGATTGTCAGACAGGAAGTGAGAACTTTTATAGTGATGATGCTGTTTTTAGTCATGGCGTAACCCCTAGTCTCGATGCCAACTTTACAGGTCTTGCTACGGATCTTAATCTTAAGATTCATGAAAATAATGGCAGTGAGTTTGCGAAAGTAGATGGTGATGATACTACGGATGCCTTACGCCTTATTAGCCCTCATGATATTAATGTGAGTGTTAATCCCTATGAACTCAATGTGACCTTAAGCGAAATGAATGCAAGTACCTTAACGTCATGGCTCTATATGGCAGATGTGAACGATATGAATTTAAGCTTACATGTAAGGGTTCAAGCAAACAATAAACAGCATGAAGTCTTAAAAGATTTTAATGCCAGCTGTTATGCTCAAGATCTTGATCTTGATTTTGATGTGAGTGTCGTCAATGGTGATAGCGCTTTGGATATGAACTATAGTACCGTAGAAGGTACTTTAACGACATCAGGAACAACACTTGGAGATATTAATCAGTCCATGCGAATCTCAAGCTCAGAGTTTGTAGATGGTGTCGGTGACGCCTCATATGCTCTGAATGTTGATCGTTCGTTTGAAGTTCCAATAACTCCTTTTAGCGTCAGTGGGCTTGGCGCTACGATCACTTCAAGTGCTTTGGCTAAAGAGATCAATAACGATACCGATCAGAGTGATGGTACTTTTGCTTTTTATTACGGAAGAGTTTTAGGAAAAGATGTCAAAGTGATGCGTGATGTCACCAATCCTCTTCAGATAGAAGTCTATAAACGCAATGATCTCAATGCAAGTGGCTGGAGACAAAACTCACTCAACTGGTATCAAAACCAAGACCATAGTGGTGCGATTTTTGGTGATGTTATCACTCACAGTGTTGAAGAGAACACAAACTTTCTAGGAAGCAGTGATGCTAATGTCAATGCGAGTATAAACACTCCAAATGCTGGAGTGATTGATGTTGATATCTCGACAACCCATACCAACTCTGTCAATCGCGTGTTTCATCTCGATGTTGATCGATGGTTATGGTACATGCCAGAAAGTTTTGGAAAAGCGTACAGGTATCAAGCAGGCAGTTCAAACTGTCAAGAGCATCCTTGTTTTAACTACACGTTCAAAGCTTCAGATGGAGCCAATGAGATTTCTAGTGGTGACTTCAGTGGAAGTGATGTTGTTAAAAAAGATCGCGGGGAGTATATTAAAAAAGGGATTAAGGTATTTAGATAAGCCATGAATATACAAAAAGTTCTCCAAAAACATAAAGAGATTGTGTTTACTCTGCTATTTGGCTCTTTTGCAAGGAATAGTTCAAATGTTTTAAGCGATGTGGACATAGCAATTTTTACAGATAGAACATTAGATATTTTAGAATTTGGGATGCTTGTGAGTGACTTAGAACAAGAGTGTCAAAGAAAAGTTGATTTAGTTATTTTAAATGATCTATACAAAACAGATGCAAGGCTAGCTTTTAATATCATCAATGCGCATCAAATAATTTTTTGCAATGATAAGGATGCCTATATAGATTTTAAATCAGATACAATGCAGTACTATTTTGATATAGAGCCTATGTATGAAATGTTTGATAAGCAACTACTTAAAAGGTTAGATAATGGAACTTACGGAGAAGTTTAAAAATCTTGAAGAGAATATATTACTGTTAAAAGAGATCAAAAATAGTACTAGCTTAGACGATTTACGTTCAAATAAACGCCATGAATGGGAGATACGATACGGCCTTTTAGAGTCTATTCAAATTATTATTGATATCTCATGTAAAATAACTTCTTATTATAATCTTGGAAATCCAAAAAATTATAGAGCATGTGTAGAACTACTACTTAAGCATAAATTTTTACAGATTTCTACCGCAAAAAAAGTGATTGGCATGATTGGTTTGAGAAATCTTTTAGTTCATGAGTATGTCTCTATAGATAATGAAAAACTCTTTCATTTTTTAAATTCACTAGATGATTTTATAAATTTTATTGATGAACTCAAGATGGAATTGAATTAAATGCGTAGAGGACTCACCTTAATCGAACTGATCTTTTCAATGGTGATCATTGCTATCGTTTTTACCGTTGTCCCAAAGATTATCTTCGCTTCTAATAAGTCACTGCAACTTAGTGTGAAAGAAGATGCTCTCTTTAGCGCGATTACACTCATAGGATATATCGCTAAACTGCCTTGGGATGAGAATACGATGGCTGCTAATGGTGGTATTCTTGATGCGGGAGGCGTTACATGTAACACTAATGGTTATCGAATCGGAGGATTTGTAGGGTCTCGGAACTGCTTAGATAATGATGGCTCATCTATTTGGGATGTTTCTGCCGTGATGGGGAAAGAAGGAGATGATTATAATGATACCGATGATTATCATGGCGATTTTCAAGAGACTAATGGCGGTCGAATTGAGTATAACCTAAGCACAACAGTGACACACAATAGAGATATTAAAAGCATTATTGTTACGGTAAAAACAAGTGACAAACGCTTAGGAAGCGCTTTTAAATCAAGTTTTTTTTATGATTCAGCAAACTTGGGTCAGATACAGATCAACAAGCGGACATGGTAATGCAAAGAGGATTTACCTTAATCGAGAT
>JAYEGP010000266.1:2325-6077 GCA_034659135.1 Campylobacterota bacterium | reverse complement strand
AAAACAAGTGACAAACGCTTAGGAAGCGCTTTTAAATCAAGTTTTTTTTATGATTCAGCAAACTTGGGTCAGATACAGATCAACAAGCGGACATGGTAATGCAAAGAGGATTTACCTTAATCGAGATGATCTTTGTGGTGCTGATCTCAGCACTCTTATCCATAGGTGGTTTTAAAGCTTTTGAATCACTCTATATCCGTTCTGCTAAGGCTAAGGCGATAACCGATCTCTCTCTTCAATCGCAAGTCGTACTCAATCAGCTGGGCGTGCTTGTTTATAATCGTATCCCTAACAGTGTTATCGGTTATGATGGCAGTAGTAGTTGTGAACCGATTCAAGAGCTCAGTAGTCCAAAGGTCGTTTTAGAGTGGCTGGGCTTAGCTGATGATGCGATGCTTCGAGAGGAGTATGACGGTTTTGTGGATATGAATGCCAGTGCAAAACCTGATCTAAATACATCAAATATTCTTAATTCATTGGATAGTCCAGACATTAATCTTATTTTTGCTGGAGCATTTGATGATGGTACTGAATCTATAGCAGCCTGCAGTGGTGCTTTTGGATGGCATGGTAATGATAGTGATCTGAGCTATGACTTTAGTGTCTCAACAGCAAATAAAATTCAATTTAACCCTGGTGACATTCCTGATGTCATTTACGAAAAGTATTATCTGAGCAACGGTGCTTATGCGGTAACGCGAGGGGAACATGTCAATCATGCAAATTTTAACAGTAAGTGTAATAGAAGCGACATTGACACCAATGCAGCAGATTTTGATAATACCCTTTTTCTTTTTTATAATTATTATCCGTATAAAACTCCTAGTCAGACTTATTGTGGAGATGGTGGAGATGGCAATGTCACTGTCTTAGCAAAAGATGTAAGTGGTTTTCAAGCCTCTTATATCAATGACGCAATTCGTATCAGCATCGATATGAACCGAACTATTCGCGGTTCATCTTCGGTACATGTAAGTAAACAAAAGGCAGTGTTTTGATGCGTAAAGCTATAGGAATCTGGCAAGCGATAATGATGATACTTCTAGTCAGTGGCATGATGATTGTTGTCTTAAAATATGCTTCGATCTCTTCGAAACATGTCGGCGATACTTATGTCCGAGAACAAGCAGATCTGTATCTCAACAGCGTGATTGAGCAGACACTTTTAGCCATTAGTGAACATAATCGTAGTCTTGGTTGCTTGAGATCTTTTGATGCAAACATTCCAAATTTTAGAGGAAAAACGTATAGGGCGCATGTGGATATTGCTAAGTACTATCTTTTAAATTCAAGTCAAGACAGTACGGATTGTAAAACATCGGGCGCTACTGTGGTAGATATAGAGAGCGAAGAGACACACGGCATGGTGATGTTACATGTAGAAGTCAATGCCAGTATAGACGGTGATCCCGTGGTAAGAATTTTAAGAAGGACCTTGCAGCGCCCATGAGAAAAGCATTTACCCTTTTAGAACTTATCTTTATCATTGTGATTATCGGTGTTATCGCTGGTGTCGGAAGTTCGATGTTTAAGACTAACTATCTCTTACACGATACCAATTTTATTGTCTTGAAAATTCGTCAAGCGCAGTATCAGGGAATCGGTTATGAGCATAATAGTTTTGGTGTAGAAGAGACAAATCCTGATTATGACAAAGGGTGTATAAAGCTCGATGAGAACCTTTCAGATGCTAATTATAAGTTACATGTAAGGATTGATCACAGTGCTTTAACTACTGATACGCTCTGCTTTGATGCCAAAGGAAGACCTCACGATGGTGATTTTACAAAAGATTCTCTCTTGGCGGAACGAAAAGTGCTTAAATTGGAAGATGCTACTCAAAATGTATCAATAAGCATAGAACCTCAAACAGGCTATGCTATAATAAAATAGAAATAAAGAAATTGGTGGGTCATGGTTGAGGATAAGCTTCTTTTTATAACAGAAGATGATAAATTCTTACTTTTTGACGGGGTGAGTTTCTCTCCTGTAAAAGCAAAAAAATCCAAAAATTATTCTTGTGGTGCGCTTGTTTCTGCCTCATCATTACGCTCTCATGGAATGCGTGTTCCCGCCAATATTGCTCCCGAAAAATTAGAAATTCAGTCTGAAATGACGATGTATGAAGAGGCAGGTCTTGATCCTGAGACTGACTTTAAGATCGCTTCCGTTGGAATTGTACTTGAAGATGATAGTGATCAATTTGTTGAATCTTATGCCATTGAAAATGAGGTTTTAAACGAAAAATTTGCTAAAAATGCCTCAAAATTAAAACATATTGATTATATCGTCCCCTCTTTTTTACGTTATGGCGCACTGTATGTCTATGAAAAATTAGAACGTAAAAATGATGTCTTTATCTATCTAGGTGAGGATGAAGCCTACGCAGTCATGTACAAAAATGGTGAGTACATCTCCACACGTACGATTTTGACGCTTAATGAGTTGTCTGAAAAACTTGAAATGGGTCTTCCTGCTTTAAAAACCTTACTGAGTACCAAAGGGATTGACAACGATCTCTATCCACCTGATGAGTTTTTGAAAATGACCTTGGTTCAAGAAGAGTTCTCAAAGATTGCAGAGCGAATTTCACATGCTATCAGTCATAAACGCGGTATTTTTGGACTTGATAGTATCGATAGATTTTATATCGATTTTGAAGGTAAGGATATTCCTGGGTTTTTACCGCTTTTTGAAAACTATGGATTTGAAGGTGCGACATTTTCACCACTCAAAGTATTTGATGATGTTGAACCAGAACACTATGCTGATGCCCTAGGGGCACTCTATATTATTGGAATTATTGAAGAGAAGTATCCCAGTGCCAACCTTAGTATTTTTGAGCGGAGCCCAGCTTTTTATAAAAGTCATGCCGGTATCTTTTTGGGTGTCTTATCTGCAGGCGTGATTGCGGCACTTGCCTATCCTGTATATGGAACTTATGAGTTAAATGCGTTAGAATCAGAGCGTATGGAGCTTCAAGGACGTGTCGATGCCATGAATGCCTTGACTACAAAACTTCAAAAAAAGCTTAAAGAGGTACGTCTGGAGCGAAAACGTCTTGAAGGTGTCAAGGGAGAGAATATCGCTACTATAGAGAGTTATGATGAGCTTGTAGATACCCTGAAAGCTGAAAGATCCAATAAAAAAAGACGTCAAAAAATGATGCAAGATGTCAATCAAGCGATGGCACATTATAAACTCTCCTCACGAAACTTAGATCAAAATGGCTCAGATAGGATGCATGTTCACATTATTAGCGAATTTGAAAAACGTGATGATATTGCGAAGTTTATGAAAGAGCTGATCGCACAAGGCTACTTACATGTAAACACAAGAGAGATACGACGTGAAGAAAATCTTTATGAAAGTATTATCGAGATACGCCCATGAATGAACAGTTAGAACAGTTAGAGTCACAACTCGCAGAGATGAGTCAGGGTAAACGCCTTTTTATTTATGGGGTTATCTTTTTCTCCGCTATTTATATGAGTTGGGTTCTGTATGCAGAGGAGTTAAGTCAAGAGATAGTGACGAGTGAAGATCAGATTATCTCTTTAGAGTCAAAGCTCATGAAAAATTCAACCCGCTCTTTAGAAAAGGCAATACTAAAAAGTAAAAAAGATATCTTAGTCTTAGAAGATGCTATCAATCATCTGCACTTTCAAAAGCAGTTTGTCCAGACGAAGCTTCAAAGCATTGACTTTATATTTTATAATGAGATGGGTTCCGCGGAGATTTTAGACGATATT
>JAYEGP010000266.1:0-2225 GCA_034659135.1 Campylobacterota bacterium | reverse complement strand
AGCATAATCAATGGTTCTAAAGTCATTGCCATCAAGAAAAATGCTATCATGGTACGACATGATAATAAAGAGGTGCTCATTCCGCTTAGCACTGGAAAAAACTTAATTAGTGTGAAGGAATAATAGAATGAAATGGCTCATCTCGTTCGTAATGATACTTCTCTTTGTGTCACCGCTTAGCGCAAAAGATTGTGATGATACGCTCTTCTCCTTTGATGTGAGTCAAAGTAGTGGTAGTGTTAAAATTGTTGATATTGTTGAAAATATTGCGCATAAGTGTCACTTCTCTGTTGTGGTGGTGGATAAAGAGGCACGTAAGGTTCTCAATAAAGAGCTCTTCTTAGTACATATTGATGATTATACCCTTGAGAGCCTTTTTGAGTTTCTCTTTTCTCAAAATAATATGTTTTATAAATACGACGTGGAAAAGAAAGTTCTAGAACTTTCATACTTAGAGACCCACTCTTTTGTGATTGATTATGTCAATCTTAGCGAGCAGACTACAGAATCGATTAAAACCATTACGGTTGGGGCCTCTGGAAACAGTAATAACGCCAATGGTATGAGTGGTGGCGCTGGCGGTATGAGCGGTATGAGTGGCGGAGCTTCTGGTATGAGCGGGGGCAGCGCTCAGCAAGACACCTCTAATGCCGACCAGACGATTATTACCTCAAATACTAAGTTTGAATTTTGGGATAAACTCACCCATGAGATTGATGCGATACTTTCGCGTGATGAAGATATCATGCAGATTAAAAGTAAGTCTATTATCAACCGTGAAGCGGGTATTGTCACCATTACGGGAACCAAAGCTCAAATTGAACGTATCAATAGATACTTAAATCATCTCAAAGATCGTCTTCATAAACAGGTGATGCTAGAGACAAAAATCTTTGAGCTACGCTACCGTGATCAAAATAATACGGGTGTCGATTGGTCGAAGTTTCAACTCAAACTCGGTGGCAAAATAGGAAATTCTATCTCTGGAGATCAGTTTGGCTCTTTTAATGCGCCAAGCTACTCGTTTAATTATCAGTTTTCTATGGATGGTCTTATCGATTTTTTAAATCGTTATGGAAATGTTAGTACCCTCTCCACACCAAAAATTCTAACACTCAATAACCAGCCTGCTGTCATCAACGTAGGGAATCAGATTAATTACCGGTATCAAAGCGGTAGTGTCAGTGCTACTAATGTGGGCGCTTCAACAACGAACACCTATATTATGAGTTCAGTTTTTATCGGCTTAACCTTAAACATTGTGCCTGAAATTACGGATGATGGCTATATTATTCTACGTATTAATCCTGTTGTGAGTGAACAGCTTGAACAAGATGAAGGGCTTGCGATATCCAATGAGTCGGTCATAAATGATGATGGTGTGCGAACCATGCCGCCAGATATTAAGATCAAGCAGCTCTCTTCTATTGTCAAAGCAAAGGATGGGAGTCGTGTTGTTATAGGGGGCTTGGTCTCTAAACGTGATTATACTGAGAACTCTGCCGTTCCTCTATTGGGAGCGATACCGCTTGTTGGAGGACTGTTTCGACATACTGGTGTTGAAACAGAGAGTGTTGAGCTTATTATTGTTGTGACCCCTAAGATTATTAAACTGAATGACTTTCCTTCGATTGATGCGGCAGAAAGACACCTATCAGGTGCATTGTAATGAGTAGTTTTGAGAAAGCTTCTAAGGTCTTTGAGCATAGTTTTCTCAAAGATGACTATTTTGAGAGTATAAGCTCTGAATTTGTTAAAAATACCTTATTAAAAACTATCCAAAATGAAGAGACAGCTCTTGTGTTTTTACTCGGTGATCCTGGGGTAGGTAAGAGCTATATGTTACAGCTTTTAAAAGAGGAGCTGACGCCTACGCATCGTATCTTGATGGCGGCAGAACCTTTTGGCACCGCGGAATCTTTTTTGCAGTTTTTATTAAGTGATCATAGCTATGATGCAGATCTCTCTTTATCGCAGTTAAAAGAGCATGCCATTGCGCAGTATAAAAGTACGCCTCATGTTATCATGATTGATGAAGCGCAACTCCTTAATGAGAGTATTTTAGAGTATATCCGTGTTCTCTCTGATAGCAAAGCCTTTCGTTTTATACTTTCAATGCATCGTGAGGATGGCGAAGCTGTGCTCAAAAAACCACATTTTGCATCTCGAGATCATCGTGTTGTCACCATTGGTCTTTTAGAGGCTAATGAAGTCAAACATTACCT
>JAYEGP010000265.1:0-9449 GCA_034659135.1 Campylobacterota bacterium | reverse complement strand
TATATGCCATTATTTATCCTAATTTTACTTATTTAGATATTGCGCTGTTATTGTATCCATTTTAAGTTAAGCTAATCTCGTTAGAATTTCGTAGTTTTTAAAAATATATTAGCGAGGTTTTAAATGCTTAGTATTGGTATGATTTATCAGTTTTATAGTGAACAAGGTACGGGGCTTATTATGTTGAGTGATGGTGAAAAAAAAGAGTTCTCTATCACAGATTGGGTGGATAACGACAATGCACCTGGAGTAGCCCAGAAAATTGCATACATAGAGAGTCATAATCGAATTGAGATTAGAAAAGCGACCGAAGAAGATGAAATATTAGCATCATCAGCACAAAAAGAAGAGAGTAGTGAAGAAGCGCTTCTTGTTGATAGTGAGACACCAAAATTTGACTCTATAGAGGATTGCATCAGGTACTACACAGATGGCGGTTTTAAAATTGTAAAAGAGATGACAATTGATCGGACACGAACGGTGACTTTACGCTTTTATACACCAACAGATTATGGTGAAGCGGTTATTAAGCATCATGGATCAAAAATTAGTGTGACACAAACAATCAATGGCCAAGCCTCTTCTTATGAAGCTAATTAGGGCTCTACCCTTATCTAATCACGTCATAATCTTCAGGAATAATCACTTCTAAGTCAGATTTTTTGATATCACTATTTTGTTTTAGTTCTGAAAATTCAATCACTGTTTTATTACTAAAATCATCCAGATAGTGAATCGATTTTAAAAATTTACCATCGAGATAGATGTGATACTCTTTTTCATTATAGTGAGCAATGTAATGTTCAGGATTTATCGCCTCTGAATGCGAAATAATAGCAATGATATCGATGCTCTCGCCAATATCTTTGATAATGACTTGCTCAAGATCAGGTTCGATAATAGTAACTTTTGAGTTCTCTATGTACATCTCTTTTAGAATCGGTTTTTGATAACTCCAATGCGCAATTGCAGGTTTTTTAGCCCACAGTTTTCCATAATACACTAGAGATTTATTGTGATCATCGATAATCGTCTGTTTGAAGTTTGATTCAATGGTATTAAGTTCAATGGGGAAGCCAAAGAGAAGGTTACATGTAAGAAGTGAGCCTAAAATAAGTTTCATAATGCCTCTGATTTTTAACGGTATTATAACTCATTACTCATTTATAAGCCGTTCAATATGAATGAAGTGCTATAATCGCGACCATTTATATTATAGATAATAAGGCAATATATGATTCAGGCTGCTTTTGGAAAGATTTTCGGTACCCAAAATGATAGAGAACTAAAAAAATACAAAAAAGGTGTTAAAAAGATTAATGCCTTAGAAGCTAGCTATGAAGCGATGAGTGATGATGAGCTAAAAGCAAGTTTCAGCGCATTAAGAGATGCTGTTAGCAGTGAAGAGAAAACACTTGATGATGTTTTGTATGACTCGTTTGCGATTACACGTGAGGCGAGTAAACGTGTTTTAGGTATGCGTCATTTTGATGTGCAACTTGTTGGAGGAATGGTGCTTCATGAGGGACGCATTGCGGAGATGAAGACAGGTGAGGGTAAAACGCTTGTTGCAACCTTGCCAATTGCCTTAAATGCGATGAACGGTAAAGGGGTTCATCTCGTTACGGTGAATGACTACCTCGCCAGACGTGATGGTACCGAGATGGGTGTACTGTATAGCTTTTTAGGTTATGAGACGGGTATTATGCTTGAAGGTATGCATGATCCGATGGAAAAACGTAAGCAGTACCATGCCGATATCACGTATGGAACCAACAATGAGTTTGGCTTTGATTACCTCCGTGACAATATGAACTATTCACAAGATCAGATGGTGCAACGTGATCACGCTTTTGTCATTGTGGATGAAGTGGATTCCATTCTCATTGATGAAGCGCGGACACCACTTATCATTTCTGGACCCGTTGATCGAAGTTTAGAAGATTATACACGCGCAGATATTGTGGCAAAACAGATGCTTAAAGATGAGCATTTTACTGTGGATGAAAAAGATCGTCTGGTGTTAATGACAGAAGAGGGGACACCCAAGGCTGAAGAGCTCTTTGGTGTGGATAACCTTTATAGTGTTGAAAATGCGAAACTATCGCATCACCTCGATCAAGCCTTAAAAGCCAACTTCCTTTTTGAAGCCGATGTCGATTATGTGATTAAAGATGGAGAGATCATCATTGTTGATGAGTTTACCGGACGTCTGAGTGAAGGTCGACGTTTTTCTGAAGGCCTTCACCAGGCATTAGAAGCTAAAGAGAAAGTAGAAATTAAAGAGGAGTCACAAACTCTCGCTGATATTACCTTCCAAAACTACTTTAGAATGTATGACAAACTTGCAGGAATGACAGGTACAGCGCAGACTGAGGCAACAGAGTTTTCTCAGATCTATTCACTTGATGTTGTCTCCATTCCAACTAATGTTCCTATTATCCGTAAAGACTTGAATGATCTGATCTATAAGACAGAGACTGAGAAGTTTGATGCGGTTGTAGCTACGATTAAGGAGCTCAATAAAAAAGGGCAACCGATTCTGATCGGTACCGCTTCTATTGAAAAATCTGAAGCGCTTCATGAGTTTTTGAAAAAAGCTAAAATTGCCCACACGGTTTTAAATGCTAAAAACCATGAGCAAGAGGGTGAGATCATTAAAAATGCGGGTGCTAAAGGTGCCATCACCATTGCTACCAACATGGCAGGTCGTGGGGTTGATATCAAGGTCAATGATGAGATCAAAGCACTCGGTGGACTTTATATCTTAGGAACCGAGCGTCATGAAAACCGTCGTATCGATAATCAGCTTCGTGGACGTTCAGGCCGTCAGGGTGATCCGGGGATGACTCAGTTTTACCTGAGTCTTGAAGACAATCTTCTTCGTATTTTTGGCTCTGATAAGATCAAAAGTATTATGGATCGTTTAGGTGTTGAAGATGGTGAGTACATTGAATCAAAAATGGTGACACGCGCGGTAGAAAAAGCTCAGAAAAAAGTTGAAAACCTTCACTTTGAAGGACGTAAACATATTGTCGAATATGATGACGTTGCCAATGAACAGCGTAAAATTGTCTATAAGTTTCGATCAGAACTCATTAATCCAGAGTTTGATATTGCTGAAAAAGTAGATGATATACGTGCTGAGTATTTAAGTTCGACACTCTTTACATGTAACATTATTGATGGTGTAGCACGTGAAGATTTTGACCTTGAACAGCTTGATGGTATTATAAAAGAGGCGATGAACTTTGAAATCAATTTAGAGACGATCAATACAAAAGAGTTTGATGAGTTGAGTGAAGAGGTTCTTTTACAGCTTAAAACGTCATATGATGAGAAGATGAGTATTATTGATGATGAGATGCGTCATAATGTTGAACGTGAACTCTATCTTAAAACCTTAGATACTGCATGGCGTGAGCATCTTTATCAGATGGATAGCATGAAAACGGGAATTCGTCTGCGTGCATATAACCAAAAAGATCCCCTGGTTGAGTATAAAAAAGAGAGTTATAATCTTTTCCAAGAGCTTGTGGAAACGATTAAATTTGAGACGATTAAAATACTTCATGTTATTCAATTCTCGGCGGGTTCTGCTGAAGAAGAGGCTGAAGCCTTGGCAAAACAGCGTGAACTTGAAGCACGTCAAATGGAGTTGGCACAATCGCTAAATCATGGTGAAGAAGTGACACATGAACCGATTATTGCTGAGAAAAAGATTGCGCGTAATGATCCTTGTCCTTGTGGCAGCGGCAAAAAATATAAAAACTGTTGTGGACAGAGTGGTCCCAAAAAAGGTGCCTTTGCCTCTTGAGTATCGTTCCCTATCTTGTTAAGCGTTTTTTACGCTTTGACAATGACCAGCCTTTTATCTTTCTCTCTGCACTTTTGGCTTTTTTAGGTATTAGCTTAGGCGTTATGGTGCTTATTGTTGCTATGGCATTGATGAATGGTTTTGATAAAGAGTTTAAAAAAAAGCTCACGGTTATGAACTATCCTTTAACAATTATTCCAAAATTTTATGGCAGCGTTAATGAGGAGCTTTTACTCACATTAGAGAGTGAATTTCCAGATCTTGCTTTTAGTCCTTATGTCAGTTCTCCTGTTATGGCGCGCTCTGGTCGAAAACTTGAAGGGGGTTATCTCTTTGGTGTGAATTTCGAAGATGAGCGTCGTGTCAATGCCGTGATGGATAAAGCACTAGAAGGTGTTAGTGTTGGTAAGTTTGATGTTCTCATTGGTAAAACACTTCATAAAGAATTTAATCTTTTTAATGATGCTAAACTCACCTATGTTTTTACACAGATGGAACCCGGTGGTCTAGGTGTCACGCCGCGAATGAAGCGTTTTGGAGTTCAAGGTACTTTTGATTCGGGTTTGAGTGCTTATGACAAAGCTTATAGCTACACAACACTTGAGTCATTGCAAAAGATTTTACGTATTCCTGTTAATCAATACGATGGCATTCATATCTATTCTGATACTCCACAGAGTGATATTGAAAAAATAAAACCTTTCTTGCCAATGTCAGTGAGTATCAAGGGCTGGTGGGAAGATAACCTCAACTTTTTTGCTGCACTCGAACTTGAAAAAACAGCACTATTTATTGTCTTGATGTTGATTATTTTAATTGCATCGATCAATATTATCTCCTCGCTTCTCATGACCGTAATGAACCGACGCAGTGAGATTGCTCTCTTACTTTCACTCGGTGCTTCTTCCTTGGAGATAAAGAAAGTCTTCTTGTATCTCGGTATCGTGATTGGGATTACGGGTATTGTTGCTGGAATTGTTTTAGGCTTAAGTGGTTTGTGGGTTTTGAGTAATTTTGAGATTGTGTCTTTACCCAAAGATGTCTATCCGACCTCAACGCTTCCTCTTGATTTAAGTGTGCTAGACTTTTTTATGATAGTCAGCGGGGCCTTTATTATTGTACTGATATCATCGTTTTATCCCGCTAAAAAAGCGAGCGAGGTGGATGTCCTTACGGTCTTAAGAAATGAGTAAATACAGAAATATTCTTTTACTCTTATTTCTGTTAAATCTTCCTCTTCCTGTTTTTGCTCAATCATTTTATTATTTGAATGATTTTGAAGACCGCTCAATATCTCAAATTATCAATACAAAAAATGATTGGAAGCCTTATCATAAAAGACTTTTTTTCATTAATTCGCAAGAAAATCCGATATGGATAAAGCTTGATGATTCTTTTTTTCATTCCCCAATGCAGACTATTTACGTATAAACGGTGAGTCTCTGTATCTTTGTGAAGTGTTTGGTGTTGATAATAATAAGCTCATTTCCAAAGAAGACTTCAGTATGAATCGTGATGCTATTGGTATGCAAACATTACATTCACAAAAATTGTTTTCTCTTCACAATAGAGTAAATGAGATCTATATAAAATTACATGCTGTTCCTACCTTATCAGTTTCTTTCGACTTACTTGATCAAAATAGTCTCTTAAAATCTATAGAGACAAGGGCGCTGAATAATGGTCTTTTCTTTGGTATTTTGATCTTTTTGTTCATATACAACTTTATACTCTATCTTTATACAAAGTTTAAACCTTACATACCTTATCTTTTTTACCTCTTAGGTGTGATACTCTATTTTTTCATATCAGATACCTCATACTTTGAGTATTTTTGGCCCTTTAAGGATGTGAGTATTTTGATACCACTTCAACTCTTGTTCTATTTGTGATTGTGTCATCTCTTGTCCTTTGATAATATCTTTTTTGAAGATTTGAGGGGTGTTTTTTCTTCTTAACTTTTTAATTTTAAGAATTTCAAACTAATCTCTTAATCTTTCAAATATCTCTTTCGTTAGTTTCTCGGGTTTGTAGGAATGTGTGATATGAATTTTTACTTATTAAAAAATATAAATAATATTTATTTTATTTTTTTATCATTAAATAATTTGATAGAGTTAAATGACGAAAACTGAAACTAATGATTGAGTTTTAAGAGATTATTGATGTAGTTGAATTTCTGTTGTGCTAACAAAAATTAGAGAGTTTAGAAGACTTGTTTAATAAAATTTAATTATATAAAATATATAACTTAATCCCAAGTGAATAGATACTTTGCTAAAATATCTTAACAATAAAGATATAGGAGTGTAAAATTAATTTTACTCAATATCACTCAAAATATTATGCTGAACTATTAACACTTCAAAACAGTGCGAATTCTATTGATAGATTATCTCAATCAATTTTTAATGCTCAGATAGATTTGAACCCTCATCAAGTTGAAGCAGCTCTTTTTGCTTTCAAATCTCCACTATCAAGTGGTGTTATATTAGCTGATGAAGTTGGTCTTGGTAAAACTATTGAAGCGGGGCTTGTACTAACTCAGTATTGGAGTGAGAGAAAAAGAAAGATTATCATTATCGCACCATCAAGTCTTAGAAAACAGTGGTCTATGGAGTTAAAAGAGAAATTCTTTTTAGATAGCTTCATCTTAGATGGTAAAAGCTACAAAGAAGAGGTAGCAAAAGGTAATAAAAATCCATTCGAGCAAAAAGACAAAATACTCATTACTTCATATCAATTTGCTTCAAGACACAATGAAGCTATGTTTTTAGCAGATTTTCAATTATCAGTTATTGATGAAGCTCATAAACTGAGGAACTACCACAAGGGCGAAAAAGCAAAAATGTCATTTGCTATTGCCAATGCTCTTAGAGAAACAAAAAAAGTCTTATTAACTGCTACACCACTTCAAAACTCTTTACTTGAAATATTTGGTCTTGTAAGTGTCATAGATAATTTTGTATTTGGAGATAAGAAGTCTTTTTCAAAACAATTCTCATCTACTGCTTTAACTACAAGTGATATGAACGACCTAAAAGATAGACTAAAACCAATAGTAAAAAGGACACTTAGAAAAGATGTTGTTGAGTATATAAACTACACTAAGAGGATACCAATAGTTGAAGAATTTACACCATCAAAAGAGGAAGTTGCTCTTTATGATTTAATCTCTGATTTTTTATTAAATGAAGATTTACACTCTATACCATCAGCTCAAAGAACACTTATAACATTAGTTGTTAGAAAACTACTTGCTTCATCTACGACTGCCATTATGGGAACTCTTGAAACACTCATAAAACGACTTAGAAAAATGGTGATAGAGAAAAAAATAACACAAGAAGATTTAACATTAGATACCGATGATGAAGATGAACTTATAGAAGATTTTCTTGAAGAAGAAACTGATACGCAAACAGATATACCATTTCAAGAAATAAGATTACTTGAAGAAGATGTTGAAGCAATTGAAAACGAGATAGCAGAGCTTGAAACATTTATAGAGTTAGCAAAAAGTATAGAAGTAGATACTAAAGTGAAATCACTTATGAGTGCTTTAGGTAAAGGTTTTGAAGCTCAAGATACTCTTGGAGTTAAAGAGCAAAAGGCTATTATATTTACAGAGAGTAGAAGAACTCAACAGTTTTTATTTGACTACCTTAGTGCTAATGGATTTGAAGATAAAGTTGTATTATTCAATGGAACAAACACAGACCCTAAATCAAAAGAAATTTACACTGCTTGGTTAGAAAAACATAAAGATAGCGATAGAATAACTGGTGCTAAAACTGCCGATATGAAACAAGCCATAGTGGATTACTTCAAAGATGAAGCTTCAATTATGATAGCGACTGAAGCAGGTAGTGAGGGTATAAACTTACAGTTTTGTAATATGCTTATAAACTATGACCTACCTTGGAACCCACAACGAATAGAGCAAAGAATTGGTAGAGTTCATAGATATGGACAAAAGTTTGATGTAGTGGTTATCAACTTTCTAAATAAGAAAAATGCGGCAGATAGACGAGTATATGAACTTTTATCAAATAAGTTCAATCTTTTTGAGGGTGTATTTGGTGCTTCCGATGAAGTGCTTGGAAGTATAGAGAGTGGTGTTGATTTTGAAAAGAGAATACTTGATATATACCAAACTTGTAGAGATGACAAAGAGATAGAAGAAGCATTTAATAATTTACAAGAAGAGTTCAGTGAGCAGATAGAAGAAACAACACTAAAAACAAGACAATCACTCTTGGATAATTTTGATGAAGATGTTCATCTTAGACTAAAAGACACTGAGTTAAAGAGTAATGATACAGTAGATAGGTTTTCAAGTGTATTCTGGGATATAACAAAAGCAGAGCTAAGTGATACAGCTACATTTGATGATGACAACAAAGAGTTTAACTATCAAGGAAACCTTTATCAACTTATTTCACGCTCAAAAATAGATCCAAATCAAAATGCTTTATCCTATAGACTAAACAGCTCACTTGGAGAAGAGATACTTGATAGAGCGAAACAAAGAGAGCTAAAGCAAACTAAACTTATCTTTGACCTTACTCATAACAAATACAAAATATCTGTTCTTGATGGCTACAAAGGCAAAAGAGGTTATCTAAAAGCCACTAAAGTATCTATACAGTCGTATGACTTAGAAGAGTATCTAATCATTACAGCACTTACAAGTGGCTACAAGCTACTCCATGAAGAAGTGGCTATAAAGCTTTTATCTCTTGAAGCAACACTCAACACTAAAGTAAATATTGACACCAACGATACTGAAAAATTAGAGTATGAATACAGCAAACAAAAAGATATAATTCTTCAAGTTAATGAAGCTACAAATCAAACTCATTTTATTAACCAAAGCACCAAACTACATAAGTGGGCTGAGGATAAGTTAGCAACTGTTGAAAAAGAGTTAAAAGATACAAAAGCAAAAATCAAAGAGTTAAATCGTCAGGTAATAGCTACCCAAAACATAGCAGGACAAACAGATATACAGCTTCAAATAAAAGCTCAAGAGAAAAAAAGAAGAAAAATTCAAAGAGAGATTTTTGATATTGAAGAAGAGATTGAAGAGCTTCGCGATGAGTTGATAGAAGAACTAAAAAAAGCAAAAGAGCAAACGATTGTTACTAATGAATTATTTATAATAGAGTGGGAGATTATATAATGGAAAAATTTGATGAGTGGAATGAAGTTAAAAAAGTAGCTCAGATAAAAGAGAGAAGGTTAGATATTAAACCACGAGAAATATTTTGGGCAAAAATAGGTCAAAATATTGGCGATGAAGAGTATGGAAAGGGGCAAAACTTTACACGACCCGTTATAGTCATACGACAACTAAGCAGAGACTTGTTCCTTGGTGTTCCTACCACAACTACACTCAAAGATAATGATTATTTTCATCTGTTTGAATATAGTAATAAACAAAGAGGCGATATACAAAATAGTGCTATGATTTTACAACTAAAAGTTTTTAGTAAAAAAAGACTTATGAATAAAATTGGAACTATAAATAAAAATGATTTTGAAGAAATATTGACAAAAGCAAGAAAGTTGTTGATTAGCCCCATCTGAAAGATGGGTGTTCCCGAAGGATAATTGTAAGAGCATTATA
>JAYEGP010000264.1:0-1820 GCA_034659135.1 Campylobacterota bacterium | reverse complement strand
AAACGCAAGAGGAGTTTGATGAACTCACCCCGCTTCTTCATAAAACTGATAAAAAAGTCCTTATCAATTTTATACGTCGGTATGACCCTTCAACACAAGAGTTAGCCAAGATATTACAGAGTAAAGAGTTAGGCGAGATAGAGCATTTTAGTGGGACCTTTACCAAAGGGCTTTATCATAATGGCTCACATATGCTTGAGCTTATTGAATACCTTTGCGGAGAACTTGTCTCTATTACTGCTCTTACATGTAAGAAAAATTTAGAAGGTTCTTTCTATCTTGAAACCAGACAGACACGAGGTACACTTAACAATGAAAGTGGTGATAATTATGCACTTTTTGAACTGACTATTCTCCTCTCTAAAGGACGTGTTTGCATTAAAAACTCAGGCCATACTATCGAGATAGAGACTTTAGTGCCATCACAACACTACGCCGGTTACTTTAACCTTTCTCTTGCAAAAACCCTTGAAGATAGCCTGCAAAAAAATCTTTACAATACCTTACATGTAAGCCTAAGCGGAGAAACTCGAGAGACCTTATCATCACATTTAAGACTCTCACAAAAACTTTTGGATATTAAAAACACTCTTTATGAAAAAAAGAGACTCACTTGGGAGGCACAATGAAACAGTTAGCCATACATGGAGGCGAAAAAGTACGCACCGAACCATTTCCCGCTTACAATACGATAGGCAAAGAGGAAGAAGAGGCCACCTTGCGGGTCTTACGCTCTGGAAAACTCTCTACGTATCTAGGAACTTGGCATGATGACTTTTATGGTGGAACAGAAGTGCAAGCCTTAGAGCGCGAGTGGGAGGCTTATTTTGATGTGAAACATGCCATTAGCGTCAACTCTGCCACTTCAGGTCTTTACGCAGCTGTAGGAGCACTGGGCATACTGCCTGGGGATGAAATCATTGTCAGTCCCTATACTATGAGCGCTTCGGCTACAGCCGCACTTATTTATGGGGCAATTCCTGTTTTTGCAGATATTGAAGAGGCGTTTTATTGCCTTGATATTGATGATATTGAGAGAAAGATCACCCCTAAAACCAAGGCTATTATTGTTGTTGATATTTTTGGCGGAGTGCATGATAATGACGCATTGCTTGCTCTTGCCAAAAAACACAATCTCAAAATCATTGAAGACAGCGCTCAAGCACCGGGAGTAAAATATCGAAATAAATATATCGGTACACTCTGTGATATCGGGATCTATTCGCTCAACTATCATAAACACATACACTCTGGTGAAGGTGGCATTATCGTTACAGATGATGATAAATTGGCCCATAAACTGCGACTGATTCGCAATCATGCCGAAGCTGTTTTAGGGGCAAAAGGTCTTACATGCGCCGTGAAGAATGAGGAAGTGGGGTATAAAGAGGAACTTATCAATATGGTCGGTTTCAACTACCGTATGACCGAAATCGAAGCGGCTATTGCACGAGAACAGTTGAAAAAACTCCCTGCTCTTATTGCGCAACGATTGGAAAATGTTGCCTATCTCAACAGAGGACTCTCTCAAATCCCGTGTCTAAAAATACCAAAAGTAAGAGAAAACTCCCAACATGCTTTTTATGTGCATCCCTTGCAATTTGATGAGAATATTGCAGGAGTTCATAGAGATATTTTTATCGATGCCGTCAAAAAAGAGCTACCTCGTACCCTCTTACGTGAAGAGAGTGAGGTGCTACTCTCTTACGGTTATGTCACACCTCTATACAAGCTTCCGATCTATCAAGAACGTGTTGCTTTTGGAGATTATCCTTTTAATCTAAGTGATGTTAACTACACAAAGGTACAATGTCTCGTAG
>JAYEGP010000263.1:0-9532 GCA_034659135.1 Campylobacterota bacterium | reverse complement strand
CCGTACTACTCCACCACTCGTACCGATGAACTTTTTATTTACTGTTGGTGATTCGTGTTTGCTTTGTTGAGGTTTATTTTGCACGGCTTGTGACGGGTTACTACTCCCACCGTGCAAACTATTCTATAAAATTAGATTTCGACCTTTTACCGTGGATGCTTAGCACGTTTAAAACTCAAAAGAACGCATAACATAACTCATTTCAACGGTAGGATAGAGGTGCGTCGGATGACCTTTTGTTACCGTCATTATGCGCTCATTTGAATTCTACCAACCGCCCACCGAGAATCCCCGATGCTTTTGTTTATTTGTGCGTTTCAAATCCCAAAGGGATTACATGTAAACAGCACTATTATGCCTAAAAATAGGCTGTTTTATCATAAAACTGCCCAAAGTTTTCACCTTAAATATTCAAAAAAACATCGGTCTCAAAATCACAAACCACCGAAAAACAGGGCTTTGTCAAAAACTTAAATAACGCTTTAAAGTACAAAGGGTTCATACGCTACGCCCTCGACAATACACTTTTTTATTCTATTGGCTTCGCGGCGGATGATCTGTCGCCATGTGAGGTATTGTTCACCGATTTTTACCGGTTCGGTCAGTTTTGCTATCATCTTAAGTTCGATTTTTTGAATGGCTTCATTGCTAAAGCGGATGCGTCCGGCGTCGGTGGCAAAGCTTTTGGCGGTGATCTCTTTTTTATTGAGCATGGTAAAGATGAGGTTATCACCAAGCAGTGGTTTAAAAATCTCAGCCAGATCAAGATGCAGGCTGAGTGCGCGGTAGTTGGGCTCGTGCAAAAAGCCGATGCGCGGATCAAGTTCGGTTTTGTAAATTTCACTGAGGCATACATTGTAGATACGGGTGTTGATATAGGAGATGAAACTATTAAGTTTGTCGGCAGGCGGGCGTTTAGAACGGGTCGTAAATTTAAAACTACGCTGATCCGAGATAATGCTACTCCACTGCTCATAATAAGCCTTTTTAAACGCGCCTTCAGCCGCCATAATCTGAGCAATACTATCCGTGCGTTCGAGTGCTTCGATGTGTGGCGTGACATCAAAACCGGTTTTGTACTTTTTACAATTTTCCGCGCCACCAAGCATCTGTCCACGGGTAATCTGCATAGCAATGTAGTGACGACGTGCACTATCATCAAATGCACGAACCTGCTGCAAGAGCACGAAGCCACTTTTATTGACAGAGTTAGAAGTGTTAGGAAAGAGATTGCCACGGAAACTCTGATAAGGGCTGAAAATATGCAACAAGATGTTGTTATCCGCCATGAATGCCATAGAGTAGGTATCGATATCTACTTTGCTTAAAATATAGATGTCGTCAATCGCATTTATAGGCAAAATCTTGGTGCTTGCAACATATCCCTCATCATCATAACGGTCAAAATAGATGTTGTTGTCCTGTCGGCGAAGACGCCCTGCATTTAAAATGAAATGGCTGCGGTCTTGCTTTTGCATGGCGGCTCCTTATGAAAAAATAATCTGGTTTTTGTCTTGTCCAATGACAAAACGGTCGCTATAGCGCAAAGAATCAAAGGTGTATATAACAATAGAATCATGCTCTTCGACGCACTCTTCTTGCAAGGCATCACGCATTTTCATCAAATCACTGGCGCGGATCTCGCCCTCATACACCGAATACTGTACCCTCGGGAGGTACTTTTCGGCAATCTTGCGAATACGTCTGGCGTTGTCTTTTTCTTTGAGTTCACGGTTTTGAATGTCGTAAATGAGAATAACGTGCATACAGGCTCCTTACATGCAATAGCTACGATACGCGCAGCCGTCACAGATTTTTTTGTAGGTAAACAGCGGTGTTTTGTCTGTGTTGACAAGATGACAGATCGCCTCAAGCGTCTCTTCCATCAGTGTAAAATTACTCTGTGTGCCCTCAACACTAAACGCTTTTTTCTTGCTCACGACCTTACCGTTGATTACCTTGAGCTTCAAGCCTATTTTGAGCACGTACATGTAAAAGAGCAGTTGCATTTTGGCGGCTTCGGGATTTTTAAATGTCTTTTTGTGCTCGGTAATCTGATAATGCCCCCGCTTTTTTTCGATGCGGTCAAATTTGAGATGCGAAAATGGGAAATCCTGAAGTTTGGATTCTTTAAGTTCGGCAAGGGTTTTGCCCATGAGAACGTTTTCATCGGACTGGTCGGCGTGAATATGATGCGCATAAAGCCACGCTTCACGTTTACATGTAGCGTAGTAGTTGACGAGAGTTCCGGTGATGAGGTCTGGGGTGAACATTAGGGGAGGTTTTCTTTATAGAGGGTTAAAATTTCTATGTGAGTATCACCAATACGATAGATAATACAATACCCTTGATAGACGAGTTTACGGGTATTTGGAGCAAGTTCTTCGCAGGGGCGACCTGATTTTGGAAACTGAGTTAGCATCTCTATAATATAGTGGCGTAGTTTTTTAATGTACTCAGCTGTAATCTCTTTAGAATTGCTCTGCTCAAAAATATATTTGGCGATGCCATCAAGTCTTAAATAGGCTTTGTGTGAAAACTTAATCTTCATATTTAGCGAGGACCTTATCAAACGCTTCATCAATACTCATATAATCTCCACGTTCAATCTCTGCAATCGCTTCTTGTACATCACGTTTTAGCTGAGCATGGGTCTGATTGTATTCATCTAACGATATCATGACCACACTTTTATCATTTTTTGTGGTAATGATGACCTCTTCGTGATTGTCACACACCTCATCTATGAGTGTTTTAAGATTATTTCTGGCGTTTGTGTAGTTGACGGATTGCATAGTAAAGTCCTTTTTGTGACAGGTTTCTGTCATTTTAGCGTAAGTTTAGAAAAAAGGCGCATCCTCATTTTTTTCTTCAGGGAGCAAAAAGCCACTATATTTAGAATAAATCCCCTCGATATTTGAAATATAAGAGAGTCCAAATACTTTACTAGTTTCTAGTGTAAAACCTAATGCATTAATATCTTTTATTTTGATATTTAAGATTTTAGATTGAAATGCTTTAATGATTTTTTCTTTTTCTCGTTTTCGTTCATACGGTTTCAAATCATTTGGCAGTGCATAATAGTCTGTTTCAAACATTTTTAAATCAACTCCAAGCACAATGGATTGAATATAGTCATTTTCAAGTCGAAAGGCATCCCTATTTTTTTTGCTGATAGATGCAAAATCAAAGTTTTGAATATCTTTTAGAATGCCATTGTCACTTTTGCTCTCATCAATTGCTTTAAAATAATTCTCTACAGGTGCAAGAATCTTTTCTTCGTTAAGAGGAAGTTGCTCAAGAAGGTTCTTCCTACTCTCTAGTATCATTGTAGAATCATATACTTTTGTAATTATGTCAAAAATATAGATATCAGAGACTCCTTTTGTAGCTTCCCTATTTACACGTCCAGCTGTTTGAATAATAGAGCTTACTGGTGCAAATTCACGAAAGCCTACATCGAAATCAAGATCAACTCCAGCTTCAATCACTTGTGTAGAGATAAGAACTTTTTTACTGACATTGTTGCTATTTAGGTCTTTGATATTATCGATAATGTTTTTGCGATCATCATAAAACATATAGGAGTTTAAGCACAAACAGTTATTTCCAATAATGTTGTAAACTTTTTTATAGAGCATTTTTGATGTTTTAATAGAGTTGAGCACACAAAGAACAGATTGACCTTTTTTATAAGCCTTAATAATATTTTCAGCAAGATCATCCAAATCATTTGATGAAAGATACGACAAGCAGTAACGGTTTTTCTGCCCAAAAATGCTCTTTTTGTTTGCCAACTCTTTTGCTAAAGTAGGTTCTGTAAGAATTGGCATGGTAGCACTCATTAATACAAAGGTCGTGTTGAGTTTTTTTGCCAAAGGTGGGAGAATAGCTTTAAAACTTTTCCACAGTTCAAAGGGGATGGCCTGTACTTCATCAATAACAATAACACTGTTTTGTAAAGCTTGAAATTTAATATTGTCACTGTTCTTATTGGAGAAGAGTGCGAAAAAGAGCTGATACAAGGTAGAGACTATAAAAGAGACATTCCAGCTGTTTAAAAGAAACTTCCATCGATCGTAATCATTGTTCTCATCTGTCTCCTCTTCAAAGCTGACGCCGTAGTGATGTTTGGTGATTTCATCTTTAAATATCGTATCAAAGATTTCATAAGTTTGATCGATAATTGAGGTAAAAGGAAGAATGTAGATGATTTTTTGAAGCGATTTTGTCTCTTTGATATGCAGTGCCAGTTCAAGTGAGGTCAAGGTTTTACCCACACCCGTAGGTGCAGTAAGGGTAAAAATGGAGAATATCTCATCATATTGGTCGAGAATATCAGCTTTAATCTGATCACGAGCAGTGTCTTTTTTGAGATTCTTTTTTAAGTGTACATGTAATGTCTCAAGCGTACAACGGTTCTGAGTTTTATGATGCTCATGTTTATAGATTGCTTCGTATTTATCAGCAAAGATGAGTTTTGAAAAGAGCAGTTTTTGAGTAATGAAATCTTCGATATTAAATTCTAAATCTCTATTTTTTCTACGCAATTTTTTAAAATCTGAAGATGCTATCGGCTTAAGATTGAAATAGTCTAAAACATCTTTTTTTGCATAGATTTCATCAATTTGTTGCTGCGGTAGTTCGGATTTGAAATATTCTAAAATATCACTTCCAAATTCATTTTTAAAGCTTTTGAGCTTTCCATGGTGGGAAAGGATAGCATTAAATATAAAAAGGTCATTTTTTTCAAACGTCAAATCGCTTTTAATATGGTTGAGCAGGTAAATAATAGCGGATACAGGCGCATGAGGATTTGATGTATGATTGTCAGTGTCTTGAATATAGATTTGAAAATTTTCCGTTACCTTTCCAAGATCATGATAACGTACTACGATTTGAAAAATGGCATCATTGGGATCATATTGCATAATATTTCTAATATGATTTGTAAGCTTTTGCTCAGGATGCGAAAGATAATTCATATTAAAATCAATTTATAATTTTTAACTTGTGTGTAGTGATTGGGCTGTGCCAAAATGGTATTACCGTTCAATTCAACCAAGAGATCAGTAAAATTACCAAATGTTCTTTCTGCTTCAATCTGACATGCAATGCGAATATCACTATAGTTTTTGTTAGGCTCAATTTCAAAAGAAGTCTCTAGTGGTACAAAGGAATCAATAGAAATAAACGCATTATTGATAATTGGCTGTGATTGATGTTCGGAAATAAATTCAAAATTTGCCAAACAGAGATTGATTCCCATATAGGGCTGATACAAAGAGCGGTGTGCTTTTAGATTATCTATAATGTGGCGGCTCTCTTCTTCGCAAGCACTAAAGTCTAGAAAAAGTTTATAATTGGGTTGGATTAATAGCTCTCTATAAAACTGTTTACGCTGTTTAATCATTTGCGTGTGATGTTTGATAGAAGGTAAGGCATCTTTTACGCCATTAAACGAATAGTTAGCTTTTCCTTTGATACTGTTAATTTTAACGGCATATTGTATGGCATTTAAAAATTGATACTCACTGCTGTCTGAAAAGCCTCCGACTGCTCCTAAAAACCCCATAATGGCTGTTTTTGGCGGTATGGGATAAGTGAGTGAACTGTAAATGGTTGCAGGATGGCTAAAATGTCCGTAATCTGCCCAGAGATCGATTTCGATAATCATCGTTAGTCCAACTTAATCTTTTTCCAGTTTTCGGGAATAGTAATCTTTGTTTCAAAAGCATCATCTACAGCGTATTCAATTGTTTCAATCTTTTGTGAATATTTATCTAGTAGATCAGTTATGACACTCAAGTCAAGATCATAGTCTTGAGTACTTCGTATCTCATTTTCAGCAGCAGTTTTAATGTTAAGCACTACTTTATTATCAAGTTCACCAATAAAAAACCCTGCTTCTTTGTAAGTGATTTTGAGTAAAAATCGTGGAAGCTGTCCCATCTTACTTCGTGTGATAAGATTCTTAGTGCCTTTCCATAGGCTATCGACAATTTCAGTAACATCATCATTGCTGAGCTTGGTCTTTTCAGAGTTTAAAGCATTAATAACACCGTAGGTTCCAAAAAGGGCA
Organism: Campylobacterota bacterium; assembly: GCA_034659135.1. Lineage (GTDB taxonomy): Bacteria > Campylobacterota > Campylobacteria > Campylobacterales > Sulfurimonadaceae > S010-53. Next base: position 3,450 of record JAYEGP010000263.1, on the reverse strand, counting down.
TAAGGTAGAATATACTCTTCACGAAATGTTTTGTTCTCTGCTTTGGGTTTACTGGCAAAAGCACCAGTACCTTTGATATAGGTCGGTTCACTGACTTGGTGGAGTGATTTACTCATTTTGAACTGAATAGATCCGGTAAGGTTATAGGACTTTTTTTCAACTGGAAAGACACCGCCAAACGCACGAACATCAATACATTTTTCAATAATAGTATCAATAACATTTTCTGTACCTCCAACAGCTTCAACACGTGTTTTCCCATCGTTGATGCCACCATCTTTATGGGCAGTTTCTCTAACAAATATCTCTTGATTTTTACGATCATAAAGATCATCACGAATCGTGCGTTTAATTCGAACGTCACTAACGAGTGCTTTATGAGCAATATCATCATAACGCGGGGCGTTGTCTCTTAGAATATCTCCGTTGGGATTGGCATTTTCAATATCCCATAAAAATAGTAGTTCACTTTGTGGCGCGTAGTTACTCATGACTCTTCTCCTTTTGTAGTGGTTTTAAGTAGATTTTTATAATCGGTAAAGCCCATAACAAAGAGAATATTCGCTTTGTCGTTAGAGACTTTTTCATTTTTTTGTAGTGATTTAATTTCACTATACAATGTTAAAAGATAATCATAATCTTTTCCATAGACTTTGTATTTTCCGGCTCCGTCAATTACTTTTCTGTAAACACTTTCGATATTGAGGGTATTAACGGTCCCAATAGTATTGAGATAACTTTCCAATGAAGAGTTGTTTTCATTTTTAGCTTTTTGCCATGCAATAACTAAACGACAGAGTATCCCCATAACAAAAAACTCTCTTTGGCTCGGTGTCTGTAAAATAGTGACATTTTCAAATTTCCATGTCACTAAGTTTTCAAGGTTTTCAAACTTCATATCTCCTCCTAGTTGGATAAAGTCTGCCATTTGCAGTGTCTCGTCAGCAAGAAATGCTAAGAGATTTTGGTGTTTTGTAAAATTGATGTCATCTTTATAGTAGCCGTTTAGAATTTTTGAAAACTCACGTTTATCATGTTCAATGTTATTGCCAAAGATAATCTTTTTATAAAGCATCTGATAGAGTACTTCACTCTCAATACGTTCTTTTCCAAAAAGTAGTTTGGCAAGATAGAGTCGGTCGTTAATGTAATCGCGAATGTAAATGAGTTCAGGATTAGCATCTTTGATAGTTTTTTTCTCATATTTTGAGAGTTTTGATGCATCAATATCATAGCGCTTCATCAATGCTATAGCACTGTTAATACGTGAAGGTGCAATATCTTCAATGGTATGTGAGACAATAATCTCTTTATTATTTTTTTGATAAAAGAGCATGGTAAAAAGTATTGTATTGGTAAGATCTTTTTTCTCAAACTCTTCAACAACTTCTTCCAAATCTTCTTCCAAAAGTATACGTTGTGTGAGGGCTTGATCTCCTTTGTCAATTTTTTTGACGTTATTAATTTCGTTAAAAACATCACGGTTTAAAGAAGTATCAAAAACTGTAGGCAGCAAAATATAGTTCAATCCAAAAAGTTTAAATTGAAAATCATTGAAGATTTTCTCAAATCCCAGCTTTACAAATCGTCCGGCTTCCTTTGAAATGGGCAAAAGTCTAGGCTTAATGCGACTGCCCATAGTGTCGTTCATCTCATTGGTACTGCAAAAATTGATTCCGGCATCAAAACCGATTTTAGTTGCACTTTTGTCGATAAAACAGTGACCATCCAAACTGATGTCGCTCCCTTTTGTTTGAACCATTTTTTGAAAGAGTGAAGGAAATTTTTCATTGAAGAAAAGATTTTCATGTGAAAGAGCAAGATAATAGTTATCTTTAAAATTGGTTTTATCAGCTTCAATTTCGGCAACTACAGTTTTGAGTTTTTCGATATCGAGAGCTTTAAAAATAGTATCAAGCTCTTCTTGCTCCTTGGCATCAAGATATTTTTTCATATTTTCAAAAGACTTGACAATGCCACCTTTTTTTATTTTTCCATTAGCTTCAATATCAAAAACTTTTTCACTCAAAAAGATAAAAGGAAAAAGGTTCCCTCCGGCAGATGAGGTAATATACAAAATAATCCGATCTTCCAACGTTTCAGGATCAACGAGTTGGTAATCATAATCGGTGAGTTCAATATACAAGATCTTGTCAATCTTTTTGCTGCTTAGTTGATTGAAGCTTTGCAGTAGATCATCTTCAAAATACTTGCCATAGTTGTAAAAAGTTTTAATGATGTCACTCATGCTTTTCCTTGAAATTATTTGTAATATTTATTGTGATGTTTCTAGCGAAGAACAAACCAATAAATATAACAGCGCCAAGCCCAACAATGATATAGATGTAATTTTCTGACATTGCATCTCCTTTCAGTCAATCATTTTGAAAGTATATCATATATTATTAGTAGTTTGAACGTTATTTGATAAATCTTTTTTTAATCTTTATGTTACAATCACAATGTTCCTCCATGCTATAATACATCCTTTTAGGATTTGAAACTTAGTAGTTTGTACGTGAGGAACATATTTATTTTTTCTCATCTACTACCTCCAAAAACCCTAGTCCCTTCATACTCTCAGCACCCAATCCCGTATCTAACAACAAATTCAGCATTTCAGGTTCTGCCGTTATCTCATAATCTGCCATCCAGACATCCACGCTTCCTTTTTCGTAAAAAAAACGTTTGAACTTTGGAGCTTGCCAAAGTACTTTAATGTCCAAAGTGCCTTTATACGGTGTACCAAAAAAGGTTTCATATTTTTGTAGAGAGTGCTTGGTGATAATCTCATTGTGTTTGGTATCGCCGGGTTGAAGGTAGACTTTTTGGTTGCTTGCCGCGTTTTTAATGGCGGCTACCACATAAGCCTTTACATGTAAGACATTTTCTTGTGTTGTGCGCTCAACGATGCTTACCGTCGTGTCGGCAAAATACACCGCGCCGAGTTTGATGCCATGTTGTAAAATATCCATAGCCAATGTTTTTTCATGCGCTTTGTTGCGTGCGGTAAATTCGATTTGAAATTCATTGTCAAAGTAACGGATGCGAAAGGCGGTGGCTTTAAAGACTTTGCCACTAGCATGCTGATAACCTTGATGCTCGACTTCGCCGATAACGTTATAGACATACGACTGAAACAGTCGGCTCATCACCTTGCGAATTTTCAGTTTTGAAGTAGCGGCACGAGCAGTAATAGATAACATAATACGCCAAAAATATATATTTTTGTTAGTTTTACACAACTCACATTAATTATAGCTTTACATCATGATACTTAAATCTGCTTCTGCTGAAACTTTCTGTAAAAATAGACCAATAAAATAGCTGATCCCACCATCATATACGCACTTAGCTCCATTCCTTTGGTCATCCATCCACAGCAGATAAATCCGAGTTGCGGATCAGGTTCACGCCAGAACTCGGCGAGAAATCGCATCGCTCCGTACA
>JAYEGP010000262.1:20171-32863 GCA_034659135.1 Campylobacterota bacterium | reverse complement strand
TTTAAAAGTGGGAATATATAAGTGGGATGTGTATAGTATAATAGCTTTTCTAAAAAAAATCTTTAAAATGGGTCTAAACGTAAAAAATGCTAAAACAGATACAAAATCTTCCCCATCAACCCGGGGTCTACCACTATTTTGATGCCGAGGGGAGACTACTTTACATTGGTAAAGCAAAAGATTTATCCAAACGTGTTAAAAGTTATTTTCGTTTCAGTGATCCCATTAGTGCTAACCCAACACTATCAGCGCGTATCCAAAAAATGATTTCAGAAACCACATCACTTCACTATATTATTGTAAAGAGCGAACATGATGCGCTGATACTGGAAAACTCACTGATTAAACAGCTCAAGCCTAAATATAATATTTTACTGCGTGATGATAAGACCTACCCTTATATTTATATCGACCATGCACAAAAATATCCTCGATTTGAGATTACACGTAAAGTTATCAATGGAGAGTCCATTCAATACTTCGGACCTTATTCCGTCGGTGCTCGTGACATTTTAGACTCCGTTTATGAACTGTGCAAGCTTGTTCAAAAACAGAGCTGTTTAAAAGGAAAAAAAGCCTGTCTTTTCTATCAAATTGAAAAATGTCTTGCGCCTTGTGAAAAAGTTGTTTCGATGCAGACCTATAAAAATATCGTAACTGAAGCACTAGAACTGATAGAAAATAAAAAACTTCTACTCACCTCCCTACAAGAAAAGATGCACTTTTATGCTCAGATGCTTCGATTTGAGGAAGCACAAGTCTTACGCGATCGCATCGTACGCATTGAAAAAAGTCAAGAACATTCACAGATTGATCTTGCCAACCGTAGCCACTTTGATATTTTTGCCATTCGTTACCATACGCAACAAGCAGCCATTGTTAAACTTTTTATGCGTTATGGAAAAATTGTTTCAAGTGCCTATGATCGCATCAGCATTAAAGAAAGCTTTGATCTTGACGAAGCTTATGAAAGAGTACTTCTTGAATATTATAAGAGTGAAAAACCCCCTATAGTAGCACCCATTTTGTTGGCACATAGCTTTACTAACCTTCAACTCATTCAAGAACATTTATCGCAAGTTTTTGAAAAAAAAGCACACCTGCTAGTCCCCATGCGAGGCGAAAAAAAACGCCTTATTGATTTAGCGATCATTAATGCTGACGAACTATTAAAAAAAGAAAAAAGTAGTGATTTTGAACTCTTGGCTCATAGTGTTTATGAACTCTTTGAACTCGAGGAGCTACCCCTGCGCGTTGAAGTCTTCGATAACTCCCATATTTCAGGACAAGCTCCTGTGGGTGCAATGATTACATGTAAAGACAATAGCTTTGAAAAAAGTGCCTATCGCCTCTATCATCTTGAAGCTAAAGATGAATATGCTCAAATGCGTGAGACCTTAACACGCCGCATTGAAAGTTTTGAAAAAAATCCCCCTCCAAATCTCTGGATCATCGATGGAGGCTCAACCTTACTTAAACTTGCTAAGGAACTTTTACACTCATCAGGAGTGCATCTCGATGTTATCGGAATTTCAAAAGAGAAAATTGATGCAAAGTCACATCGGGCTAAAGGCAAAGCTAACGACATCATACACACCAATACTGACACCTTTCGACTGAAAAACAGTGATAAAAGACTCATGTGGGTACAGCGTTTACGTGATGAAGCACATCGTGCGGCTATTAGTTTTCACAAAAAAAGTAAATTAAAAATTGATCACGAATCACAACTCTTAAGTTTAAAAGGAATCTCAGTGGCAAAAATTAAAAAACTTCTCAACCATTTTGGAAGCTTTGAGGTCATCAAAAAAGTTTCTGAGCGTGAATTATCCTCAATATTATCACATCACGACGCTAAAATAATCAAAATGTTCTATAAATAAGAGTTTCTTTGTTCTTATTATGTTATATTATAAAATTATGAAAAAAGCCTTTTAATTTTAATGAACTTATGTTCATCAAGGGTATTCAAAATAAATCGTGCAAGGTGTAATAATGAGCCATCCAACACCCATAGATGAAGAGTTTGAGTTTACAGGCAGAGTGATCATTAGTGAGACAGACTTAAATGGCGTCATCACTTTTGCTAATCGAAAATTTTGTGAAATCTCAGGTTACTCTCCTGATGAGCTTGTCGGAAAGCCTCATAATATTATTCGACACCCGGATATGCCCCGAGCTGCATTTGCAACAATGTGGGAGACGATTCAAAGCGGTGCTACCTGGAATGGTTTGGTTAAGAACCTAAGAAAAGATGGTCTCTACTACTGGGTTGAAACTGAAATTTCACCGGTATGTAACGACTTACATGAGACAGTAGGTTACATTGCAGCTAGAAAACCTGTCTCGCGTTCCAATGTTGAAGAAGCAACACGAGTATATAAAAAATTATTAGAGAGTGAGAGGTAAGAAACAGTATGTTGATATATGATCATAATAAGCAATTCTTGGGAATCGATGATGAAGACCTTAAGCAGTTAGGTTTTGCATCGGCACCAACTCTTTTTGAGCAGTGCAGTGATTTCGCAGATCTTTTTGTTAAACGACCCGGTTACATTCATAATTTCAAAAATTTCGAATGGATCGATTTTGTTTTACATGCGGAAGCTGAAGAGTCCAATGCTATTATTCACACCGCCAAAAATAACTTTACATGTAAGCTAGTAATCAAACCTTTTTATCTTAATAAGGCTCCAGATCAGAGTGCTTATATGGTAATTTTACAAAACCTAAAACCGCTCTCTTCAGAAGAAGATGCAAAAATAGCGCATGACATTGAGATGCATCCAATGCCTACGGTAGTAGCACCTACTCCTCCAACGGCTCCAGCAGTCAATGTCCCGCTTCCTGATGTCTCACTTCCAAACTTTGATAATATGCCAGCAACGGAGCTTAGCGAACCTGATATCTTTGATGTTCCTGATGAAGGCGATATTTTTCCAGTGCCAGAGGTTCAAAAACAAGAAGATGCCGAGCCAGAAAGTACCTTTCCTGAATTTGATCCTTTTACAAAACATGAAGAAGAACCCAAGGTAGAAGCCGTTCAAGAAGAGAAAGAGATTGACGAAGAATCTGATCCTAGTACCCTAGCAACTTCAGTACAACGTTCAAACTTACCTGACATTCCTATGCTTGGGGATAAATTATCACAACAAGATCATACCTATATAGATAACCTTAATACCGATAAGGGGTATGAGTATGACCCAAGTGTTGCAGCCAATGAGTTAGGTCTTCCTGTTGATCTTATCGAAGAGTTTATCGGAGATTTTATCCAGCAGTCTCATGATTTTCATGATGAGCTATTTGAAAAAGTGGAACAAGAAGATCGTGATAGTATTCAGACCCTTTCACATAAGCTCAAAGGTGTTGCAGCAAACTTACGTATCGAAGATGCTTTTGAAGTCTTGACTATCATCAATACCTCACACGATTTTGATGAGATTATGGCTAACCTTAAATACTATTATCATCTTGTAGCAAAGCTTGAAGGTGATGATGCTTCTTTACTCGATTTACAAAGCGATGAAAAAGAGATTGAAAGTGTAGAAGACCAAGATGATACGGCTCTTGAGCAAAAATCTGAGATTAAGCCTCTTAGTGAAGTATCTCCTTTCAAAACGATACCTGATGAAGCCCTTGAAAATATTGCTAATACAGCATCTGAAAAAGAAAAAGATGATGAAGAGATTTACGCTTTTGATATCCCCGATAAAAATGATGATGATTTTAACATTCCAAGTAAACCTCCTGTTTTTGATGATAAAGACGATGACATCTATGATTTTGAAGCTATAGAGAAAGAGATTGCTAAAGAAAAAGCAGATTTTAACGATGATACAAGGCCTCAAGAAGAAGAGGAAAAAGAAGCCCTCATAGAGATAAAACAGCACGATGATGAACCTCTACTTATTATAGAACCTCAAGAGGAGCCTAAAAAAGAAGAGAAGAAGCCTGAACGAGAATTTTTAGATGTTGTTGAGACAGAAGAAGCAGATGATGATTTTGCTTTCGATGAAATAGCAGAAAAATTCAAATCTTTGGAAGAGCCCTCACCTAAAGAGGCTCAAGAGCCCATCAAAGATGAAGTCGTTGCTGAGATTCCTGAAGAGCTTATAGAAGAGCCCGTCATTGATACGCCACCAAAAGTAGCTGCACCTGATAATGAGCTCCATTACAATCATGTTGAAATGGCACATGAATTAGGACTGCCTGAAAACCTCGTCAAAGAGTTAATTGATGAATTCAAAACTAACATACTCTTACATGTAGATGAACTTTCAGATGCGGTATCATCATTCGATACGACAACTTGGAAAAGTTTAGCAAAAGAGTATAAAGGGATATGTGATAATCTTAGACTCAATGAAATATCCAAGGAACTTCATATTTTAAGCCAAACTAATGACGCGCAAAAAGCCAAAACTGCTCTAAGCAGATTCCGTAACTACATTAATCAACTCTAAAGGGACATAATGCAATTTGGACTAAAAAATCGACTCAGACTCATAAGTTTCTTTCCGATACTTATTCTTTTTACACTCGCAAGTTATTATGTTTATACTTCGTATAACAGTTATCAAAACGCACAGCTTCTTCAAGCTAAACTCATTGAGAATAAAGAGCTCAATAACATTATTAGTAATCTATCACGTGAACGTGGTATGACAGTGATGTACATGGGGAACTCCTCTCCAACAACACTTAAGTCACTTACAGCACAACGCAGTATTGTTGATAAGAGTCTTCAATCGTATTTTACTGATATAAAGAACAACACGCGACTGACAAATGACGCCTTAACACTCTCACATATCAAAGCGCTTGAAAAAATAAAATCACTTATTGAAACAAGTCGTCCAAGTATTGATGAGCAAAAAATCGCTTTTACTGATGTTTTTTATGAGCGTTATGGTGCCTCACAGCTTCAAATTCTTGCGATGCTAAGAGAGTTGGTTGGACTACACCTTGATGCAGAAATCACTTCACTAGCATCAACTTACCTCTCTTTCGCTAATGCGAAAGCTTACAGTTCAGCTGAGCGTGATTTACTCACCTATCCTCTAGCGAAAAAAACAGCCCTTGAAACTGAAGATATTACCGCATGGCTAAAATTTATTGGACAGTCTGACTCTTATAATTATGATGCACTTATTAATAAACAGGTTCAAGCTTCTTTAGATGAAATTTTCAAGAATGAAGATAATGAAGAACTTTTTGAAGATATTGCTGCTGAACGTGCAGATATCATGCAGATGGCAGCTGAAGGTGATTATGAGTCTAACGCAGGGATCTGGTTTGCCATGATTTCAGAAAAATCAAATCTTCTTGACACTGCTGAAGTCATTATTATCGAAGCTATGGATAAACGTGCGGCTGCTGTTCAAGCTGAAGCCATTCAGATTCTATCCATCGCTATTGCGATTTGGATTATTTCCGTTCTTGTTGGTATTTTTGGGTTCTTACTTGCTAATGAGATTCAAAAAAATATTAAAAATCTTGAGTCGGTACTTTTACGTGTTGCTGAAGATGCCCATGACAATGTTGAATCTGAAATCTTAACCCAAAACATCAACCTTGAAACAACACAAGGTACAGCCCAAGCTTATGCCTTACTAGAAAACATTATTGAGCAAACACGTCATGATAAAGAGTATGCTATGGAAGCGAGTGAAGCGAAATCGATGTTCCTAGCAAACATGTCACACGAAATTCGTACCCCGCTAAATGGAATTGTTGGATTTACAGAGTTACTCAAAGATACAGACCTTCATGATGAACAGCGTGAGTTTATCGACATCATTGAAAAAAGTTCAGAAAATCTTCTAGAGATTATCAATAATATCCTTGACCTCTCAAAAATTGAGAGTAATAAGCTTGAAATTGAATCTATTGTCTTTAATCCTATTGATGAATTTGAAAGTGCTGTTGAAGTTTATGCGGTGCGTGCCTCAGAAAAACATATTAATCTTGGATGTTTTATTGATCCTCAACTTGAGCGTCCGATTAAAGGTGATCCTACTAAGATTAAAGAAGTTATTATTAACTTACTCTCAAACGCTGTTAAATTTACTAATAGTGGCGGAAGCATCAACATCGATATACGCCGTCTTATTAGTGACACTCCAAATCGCACTAAAGTTAAGTTCTCTGTCCAAGATAGTGGTATTGGCGTTAGTAGTGAGCAAAAAGCACGCATCTTCGAAGCCTTTTCTCAAGCCGATACTTCTATTACAAGAAAATATGGTGGTACAGGTCTTGGTCTTACCATTTCAAGCCGCTTTATTGAGTTTATGGGTGGACAACTTGACCTTGAGAGTGAAGCTGGCGAAGGGACTACATTCTTCTTTACACTAGAGTTTGATGAGATAGAGACATTGAATGAGTCTATCGCAGGTACCTACGGTGATTATAATACCTTGATTTTAGAAAATAGCTCTAAACTTAAAGCACAAAACAGTTACCTTAAAGAGTACCTCGCATTCTTAGGCGTCAACTATACGGTATTTCATGACATTGATGAACTGCATGCTCTAGAGCAGCAGATTCGTTATGATCTCATATTTGTAGACTATGATGATGTTGATGAGTCCAAATTAAAAGAGTATTCTCAACTTAGCCAAGAGATGATTTTAATTACGAAATCATTCTACATGAGACAAATTGATGCTATGGATCTCAATATTCTCAAAGTACTTTACGAACCACTTAATAATAGTAAGATCATTAGTGTATTGAACTCTTATGATCCCAAAGCGATGAAAAGCAGTGAGAAAAAACAGTCCGTTCGTAAAAAGTTTAATGAAAAAACATCAAAATTTTCTGCTAAAGTACTCGTAGCAGAAGACAACGTCATTAACCAAAAATTGATCAAACGAACACTAGAAGACTTGGGGCTTGAGATCACCTTAGCAAGTAATGGTTTAGAAGCCTTTGAAAAACGTAAAAATAATGATTTTGATGTTATCTTTATGGACATACAGATGCCAGTTCTTGATGGTATGGAGTCAACGCAAGAGATCCTTGATTTTGAAGAGGACTTTAACAAAACTCACATACCTATCATTGCCCTAACCGCAAATGCACTCAAAGGTGATCGTGAACGTTTCTTAGATGTCGGTATGGATGAATACACTACAAAACCTTTAGTGCGTACTGAAATCATTGCGCTACTCAATAAATTCATTTCACACAAAATCATTGATACCTCAATACCAGAAAAAGCTTCAGAAATAACAATGCCAAAAGAGACACCTACACCTAAAGAGGAGCCGCTTCCTCCTCAAAATATTGTTGAAGACGCTGCCGAAGACCTTGAGGAGATAGCTCAAGAGGCTGTTGAGATTAACTACGAAAGTGATATCTTGCTTGTCAAGAAAAACACTCTCGAATCAAAACTCTTTTCTCATCTCTTAGACGATTTAGGCTTTGATTATAAAACCTGCACTAACACTAAAAACTTACTCTCTGAACTTCGTTCAAAACAGTACAAGGTAATTCTATTTGACAAAGAGAGCATCGGCTCAGAACTTAAGCAACTTCATGATATGATTGCAGAACAGTCTCAAGCAAGTGCATTAGTAATGCTTATAGATCCAGAGACTAAGGTAGAGGACATCGACCGAGATCTTGTCGATGACATCATTAAAAATGTTATGAATAAAGATCTTTTACGTCTCATTATAGAAAAATTTATATAAGGTACTGAGCAATGGAAAATAGAACATTAAAGATTCTTGCTGTTGATGATGATATGATCAACCTAAAGTTGCTCAAATCGATGTTAAAAAAGTCGGCACGTGTTAATGACGTGATCGAGGCCAAAAATGGAGCTGATGCCATTGCGGTACTTAAAACGCAAGATGACATCGATATTGTACTGCTTGATATTATCATGCCCGTTATGGGTGGGATAGAGATGCTTAAAGTTGTCCGTGCTGATGAGACACTTCACAATCTTCCTATTATTGTCTTAACGACAGATGAGACTAAAAAAGCGGAAGCACTTGAATGTGGTGCCAATGGATTTTTAATGAAACCCATTCGTGAACGTGATGTTATCAGCAAAATAGAGCAACTTATTTTTTAGACTCTATTTTCGTAAGTGTCTCAATCAAAATAGTGATTCAGACACGACGCTTCTTTTAATCTTCTAACAACATAATCTTTAAAACATCTTCAATTCGAGACACAGCAATAATTTCAACATTATCTTTCACCTCATCAGGAATCTCATCAAGATCACGAGCATAATTTTTTTCAGGTATTAACACGGTGTGCATTCCCGCTTTATGCGCTGCAATAAGCTTCTCTTTTAAGCCACCAATAGGTAAAACATTACCACTTAGTGAGACTTCACCTGTCATAGCGATATCGGCTTTTACTTTTTTATTACTCAGTATTGAAGCAATGGCTGTTGACATGGCAATACCCGCAGATGGTCCATCTTTTGGAGTTGATCCATCAGGAACATGTATGTGTAGGTCATATCGTTTATACACTTCACTAGCATCAACGGTAATCTTTTCTTCACGCTCTTTACTACTCAAAGGAATAATCGCTCTATCAACACTTAAAATTCCACGGTCAATTAAGGTCTTAACCACACTCATGGCTATGCGAGCAGACTCTTTCATGACATCACCCAAACTACCCGTGAGTTGCATGATACCTTTACCTTTAATACGAATCGTCTCAATTTTTAAAACATCCCCACCAACAGCCGTCCAAGCCAGGCCATTAACAACACCCACATGATTCACATGATCCGTCTTATCAATCTCAAAAACACTTTTTTCTAAAAAGTCATTAAGATTTTTAAGCGAGATATTAATCTTAGGAGTCTCTGGATTTTCAAGAATCATTTTTGCTGATTTACGAATAATATCAGCAATACGTCGACGTAAGTTACGCACCCCTGCTTCACGTGTGTATTTATGAATCACTTCAGCTAAGGCCGCTTTAGAAATGGCTATTTCACGTGATTTTAATCCATGTTTTTTAAGTTCTTGTGGCACAAGGTAACGTTTGGCAATCTCAAACTTCTCTTGAGGGGTATAACTGCTCAGACCAATAAACTCCATGCGATCACGCAGTGGTGCTGGAATACGACCGACATCATTGGCAGTAGCAATGAAAATAGCATGTGACAAATCAATATTGAAATTGAGATAATAGTCTCTAAAACTTGTATTTTGCTCAGGGTCTAAAATCTCCAAAAGTACAGCAGTAGGGTCACCACGTCCCGAGCGTGCGACCTTATCAATCTCATCTAAAACAATAACAGGGTTCATCTTTTTCGCATCAATAAGACCTTGAACAATACGCCCCGGCATCGCACCGATATACGTACGACGGTGTCCACGAAGCTCATTCACATCTTCCAAACCACCCAAAGCGATACGAATCAAAGGACGCTTCAGAGCGGTAGCGATGGAATTTGCCAAAGAGGTTTTACCCACACCCGGAGGTCCCGCAAAACATAAAATTGCCCCACGACCCTCTTTGTTAGCGATACCACGTAACTCTAAAAGCTCTTTGACTGAGAAAAATTCTGTAATACGCTCTTTAGGTTTTGTCAGAGAGAAATGGTCACTATCAAGCTGTCTCTCAACATCTTTTATCTTCAATGCCTTTTTGGACTCATCTCCAAAAGGAATCTCTAATACCCACTCTAAGTAGGTCTGAATCATTCCAGCATCAGCAGAGTCAGGATGCATACGTGAAAAACGCTCCAACTGCTTAGAAGTCTCCTTATAAGCGTCTTCGCCCATCTTATCTCTTTTTGATTCAAGCTTAGCCCGATACTCTTCAATCTCTTCATCTCTCTGAGTATCGGTTCCGAGTTCACGTTGAATCTCTTTAAGCTGCTCTTTTAAAAAATACTCTTTATTAACCCTATCCATGTGGCTATGCACTTTAGAGCGAATCTCTTTTTGAAGTTTATTAGCTTCAATCTCATCCATAAGATTATCAATCAACATTAAAAATCGCTGCTCAATATTGGTCTCAACAAAAAGTGCAAAGGCTTGCTCTTTTTTTAACTTAATCGAGCTACAGATAAGATCAACGATACGGTTGTATTCATGATTTTCTTCTATGGTTCTGAGTAGATCTGGTGGGAAATAGTTACTAATCTGAGAGAGTGTACGTACTTTTTCACGAACCACTTCCAAAATCGCATCCATTTTAAGATCGCTAGAAGCACTTGATTCTATTAAGGTAACGTGTCCCGTTAAAACATCATTTTCAACTTCATGCTCAATCCGTCCCCGTGCCAAACCTTGGAACAGAACTTTCACACGGCCATCTGGCAGTGACACTTTACGCATTACTGAGCCAACAACACCTGCCTTATAGATCGCATCAAAACTGCGTTCACCCTCTTGGTTGGGTTTTGTTGAACAGACAATAACCAATGAATTTGTATCTATTGCCTTGCTTGCCGCGGCAATATTTCCCTCATCACTCAAAAAGAGTGGCGAGATCATAAAAGGATATAAAAAAAGTTCATCCTCTGAAATAATAGGTAAGTCTGCTGGAAAATCTCCATAATTACTAAGTTGCATAAGTCTCCTGATAGTTTATAAATTATTTTCTTGTGGTCGCATCATCTCACGTTGCATTTTCTCTTCTTGTTCCACATTTTTCTCATATCCAACTTTTTCATCATCATTAGCATGACGTGATACCACACTTTGTGTATCGGGAATTAAAAAGCCATACCAACTCTCATCGCCATCACCTTCAAAGATAGATCGATAAAAAGGAACCTGAGCTTTTTGTACATTATCCCAATCTATCCACGGTTCAGGACGTATATCTCTATAGTACTGTGCCGATTTCGGTTTATCTAAACGATCATAAAGTTTGGCAATGGACTCATTGAGTGAAGCACGGGCTAAGATAAGTCGCGTAATCATTGTATCGACTACCGGAATATAATTTGAACGCGGATACGAACGTTTAAAGTCCTCTCCTGATGCAATCGCTTCATTAATTAGCCCTTGATCACGTCGCGGATGGGGCAAGGCCATGTATTTGGCTTTAATTTTTAAATATTCCGCATACTCACGTTCAATAGGATTGGCATAGCGCTTGATATATTCATTTAAAAAATGCTCACTTAGAAGATACTCTTCATAATACATATGTGCCTGAGCCATAATCAGTGTTGCTTGTCTGAGAAGAGGTGAGCCAATATGCTCACTTTGAAGTGAACTGTAATAACTGTCTGCTTTTTCTATATTACCTTTTGCAACAGACTCGATCATTTTATCATACCAATACGCCGCAGGTTTATTGTACTCTTCAAGTTCTTTGGAACATCCCAGCATCAGTAGCATGAGTATTAGTGAAATTAACATGTTTCTCATCATCAGTTATCAATACCTTTTTATAAAAAGAGCCATTTTACCTAAATCACTTTAAAAAAAGTTGTGCTAGAATGAGACTAACGATTACATGTAAGAGAGTCTAAATGATTTTTGACCTTAAAGCCCCGATATTGGGATTTGACAACACCACACAACTTGAACTCAAGAAAATTGATGATATTTTCATGCGTTTGCAATCTGTCGATGCCAAAGAGCCCTCTTTCACACTTATTAATCCTTTTGTTCTTCGGGATTATGAGTTTGATATTCCTTCTGCCTTGCAGCAAAAACTGAAAATTGACGACAACTCAAACCTCTTGATTTTTAACATTGTCATGATTCAAAAACCCATAGAAAATTCTACAGTTAACTTTGTCGCACCACTGATTTTTAATACCGACACCCAGAGTATGGCTCAGATGATTATTAATGACCGTGCTGATTATGGCGTTACCGAAGTGATTGCTTCTTTTTTACCCGAGCCTGATAATGCGTAAAACATTAACATTTATCGGTAATGGCGCTATGGCACTCTCTCTGGCCAAAGGGCTTAAAGCATCTTGTAATATTGAAGTCGTAGGTCGTGATATGCAAAAACTCGAAAGCTTTGAAAAAAGTTTAGGCCTTACATGTAAAAAATACTTGCTTAAAGACTTTGACATCTCCGAACGTCATATTATTCTCTGTGTTAAACCTGCTAATGTTGAAGAAGTTGGTGCACTGTTGCAAGGCAGAGCCAATACACTCTACTCAGTTTTAGCAGGCACCTCTTTAGATAAACTCTCTCAAAACATCGCTTCAGATGAGTATGTGCGAAGTATGCCAAATCTCGCTGCAACGGTTTTAAAATCGATGACAACACTAACAGGTAGCCTTACATGTAAAGAAGAAGCGCTCAAGATTTTCAATGCTATTGGCGCAACACTCTGGGTAAACAGTGAAAAAGAACTCGATATCGCCACCGCTCTAGCAGGAAGTGGACCTGCTTACCTTGCGCTGATTTCAGAAGCTTTAACTGATGGTGCTGTCAAACAAGGTTTAAAACGTGAGGATGCCATGAGTTTAATGCGTGGACTTTTTGATGGTTTTGGAACTTTGATACAAGACGAACACCCTGCTCTACTTAAAGATGGTGTCATGAGTCCTGGTGGAACGACAGCGGCGGGTTATAGTGCTCTTGAAAAAGGAAATGTTCGTGATGGCTGTATGAATGCCGTAGAAGCCGCCTACTTGAGAACTAAGGTGCTCTAGTCTCTCCAGATTGTAGAAAAATCAAAATCTGCCTTACATGTAAGGGTATCAAAGCTAAAAGTCTCC
>JAYEGP010000262.1:0-20071 GCA_034659135.1 Campylobacterota bacterium | reverse complement strand
TTACTAAAATCAGCTATAATTCCAGCAATGAAAAAGAAACCAGAATTTCAAGTAATATCAGACTATCAACCTGCTGGTGATCAACCCAAGGCGATAAAAATCTTAAGTGATTCCATCAATCAAAAAAACCGTTATCAAACACTAGAAGGGGTTACAGGTAGTGGTAAGACCCACACTATGGCGCGTATTATAGAGAATGTGAAGATGCCTACTATCATCATGACCCATAATAAAACTTTGGCCGCACAGCTTTACAGTGAATTTAAATCTTTCTTTCCTCATAATCATGTGGAGTATTTTATCTCGTACTATGATTACTATCAACCCGAAGCCTATATACCGCGTCAAGATCTCTTTATTGAAAAAGACAGTTCCATCAATGAAGAGCTGGAACGTCTGCGACTCTCTGCAACAGCCAACCTCTTAAGTTATGATGATGTTATTGTCATCGCCTCGGTCTCAGCCAACTATGGTCTTGGGGATCCTGAAGAGTATGAGCGTATGGTTCAGGTCATTGAGATCGGTGATGAGATCAGTCAGAAAAAACTCCTTTTACGTCTCGTAGAGATGGGCTATAAACGTAATGACAGCTATTTTGATAGTGGCTCTATTCGTGTCAGTGGTGATGTTATCGATATCTATCCGCCTTATATGGAAGATGAAGCGATACGTATCGAGTTTTTTGGTGACGAAGTCGATAGCATCTACCATTTTGAAGTCATTCCCAATAAACGCATTGAAGATAAGCAAAAAGTCACTATCTATGCTACGAGTCAGTTTAGTGTCGGTCAAGAGAAGCTCTCTCTCGCTATTAAACGCATTGAAGATGAACTTGATGAACGTCTTGATTATCTGCTTAAAAATGATAAACTGGTTGAAGCGCAACGCATTAAACAGCGCTGTGAGTTTGACTTAGAGATGCTACAAGCTACGGGAATGTGTAAGGGAATTGAGAACTACTCACGCCACTTAACCAATAAAAAACCGGGCGAAGCGCCTTACACCCTACTCGATTATTTCGAGCTTCATCATGATCAATATCTCATCATGGTAGATGAATCTCATGTGAGTCTGCCTCAGTTCCGTGGCATGTACGCGGGTGATCGTAGTCGTAAAGAGGTGCTTGTAGATTACGGGTTTCGACTGCCTAGTGCTTTAGACAATCGTCCTTTAAAAGCCGATGAGTTTATCAATAAGGCACCCCACTATCTTTTTGTCTCTGCCACACCTTCAGAATATGAGCTTGAACTCTCATCCGTCAAAGCCGAACAGATTATTCGACCCACAGGACTACTTGATCCACAAATCACCATCAAAACTTCTGATAATCAAGTCGAAGACATTCATGATGAGATTAAAAAGACTACTGCGAATAATGAACGTGTTTTAATTACCGTACTCACGAAAAAGATGGCAGAAGCCTTAACAAAATATCTCGCCGACTTAGGGATTAAAGTACAGTACATGCACTCTGATATTGATGTCATTGAGCGTAATCAGATCATTCGCGGACTCCGTGTCGGTGAGTTTGATGTTCTGATCGGAATTAACCTACTACGTGAGGGGCTTGATCTGCCTGAAGTCAGTCTCATCGCCATTTTAGATGCGGATAAAGAGGGGTTTTTACGTTCTGAAACCGCGCTGGTTCAGACCATTGGTCGTGGGGCTCGTAATGTCAATGGGCGTGTTATTCTTTATGCCAATAAAATGACAGGTTCTATGCAGCGTGCTATTGATAAAACGGATGCCCGTCGTGCCAAACAAGAGGCTTATAATGAAGCTCACGGTATTATTCCGCGCACCAC
Organism: Campylobacterota bacterium; assembly: GCA_034659135.1. Classification (GTDB taxonomy): domain Bacteria; phylum Campylobacterota; class Campylobacteria; order Campylobacterales; family Sulfurimonadaceae; genus S010-53. Next base: position 18,266 of record JAYEGP010000262.1, on the reverse strand, counting down.
TTCTCGCAAGCTTGATGAAAACCTCAAAAATGATGATGACGGTGAGCTCTACTCCAAACGTAAAAAAGTCGAGAAGATGCCTAAAGCAGAACGTAAAAAACTGCTTGAAGAGCTCAATCGTAAAATGAAAGAGGCCGCTAAAGCCCTAGAGTTTGAAGAAGCGGCGCGACTTCGTGACGAGATCATGAAGATCAAACAACTCTAATATTACATGTAAGGAAATAATTTGGAAGATATGTTTAGCTCTTTGAGCACCTATGGCTATATTGGGCTTTTTTTATACTCTCTTGGGGGTGGGTTTGTAGGACTTTTGGCCGCAGGGGTTCTCTCTTACGCTGGGAAAATGGATATTGCTACATCGATAGCCATTGCCTTTGTAGCGAATTTTTTAGGCGATATGCTACTGTTTTATATGTCACGTTATCAAAAAGGGGATATGCACAATTACCTGAAAAAACATCGCCGTAAATTAGCACTCTCACATATCTTAATGAAAAAATATGGCTCATGGGTGATCTTCATTCAAAAATATGTTTATGGGATCAAGACACTGATTCCTCTCGCTATCGGTTTGACAAAATACGATATCAGACGTTTTAGTGTTTTAAATCTCATGGCCTCTGCTATCTGGGCACTTGTAGTGGGTTATGGGAGTTACGCATCAGGCAGTGCTTTGATGTCAGCTTATGAAGTGATTGCTGAAAGACCTTATATCGCACCTCTTATTCTTGTTGCCTTTGCAAGTTTACTCTGGTGGTACCTCTCTTCTGCCACGAAAAAAAAGGCATAAAAAAAGCCCTGACACTATCAAAGTGACAGGGCTTACATGTAAAGCTTTTACATGTAACTCAATCTATGAACCGATTATCGGTCCTGCTGCAGAAAAATCAAACTCACACCCTTCAAACTGATACTTTTTAAAGTTATCAATAAACATCTGAGCTAAACGATCACGTGTTTCAACAAAGGCATCATCATCTGTCCATGCTTCACGTGGGAAAAGAACATGAGTATCAAGATCGCCTAAAGTATTTGGAACACTCATACGGAAGGTATTTGTCTGTCTAAAAGTACTCTCGTTGATACTGCCATCTAAGATAGAGTTGATACAGGTACGGGTATCTTTAATACTCATACGTTTTCCAACACCATAACCGCCACCGGTCCAACCTGTGTTGACCAAGAAGACTTTAACACCGTGTTTATCGATCTTCTCACCAAGAAGTTTGGCATACTCAGTGGGACGCAGTGGTAAGAATGCCTCACCAAAACAGGCACTAAAAGTAGCAACGGGCTCAGTAACACCACGCTCAGTCCCTGCAACTTTAGCCGTGTAGCCACTTAAGAAGTAGTACATTGCCTGCTCTTTACTCAATCGACTCACCGGAGGTAAGACACCAAAAGCATCTGCTGATAAGAAGATGATATTTTTTGGATGACCCGCTTGAAGCGATGCTACATGGTTTTCAATATGCTCAATCGGGTAAGAGACACGTGTATTTTCCGTTTTTGATCCATTTTCATAATCAACTTCACCCTCACCGTAAGTGACAACATTCTCTAAAAGAGCATTGGTTTTAATCGCACCGTAGATTTCTGGTTCGCTTTTACCATCAAGATTGATAACTTTTGCGTAACATCCACCCTCAAAGTTGAAAACACCATCATCATCCCAACCGTGTTCATCATCACCGATAAGTGCACGTTCAGGGTCAGTAGAGAGTGTTGTTTTACCCGTACCGCTCAGACCAAAGAAAAGTGCTGTGTCACCCTCTTTACCCACATTAGCCGAACAGTGCATGGCAAGTTTACCCTCGAGTGGTAACCAGTAGTTCATCATTGAAAAAATTCCTTTTTTCATCTCACCACCATAGTACGTTCCACCGATAATCGCCATATTTTCTTCAATATCAAATATTACAAAAACTTCAGAATTGAGTCCGTGCTCTTTCCATTTGTTATTAACTGCCTTACACGCATTAATCACTGTAAACTCAGGTCTAAACTTTGCCAGCTCACCTGCTGTAGGACGAATAAACATGTTTTTAACAAAGTGTGACTGCCATGCTAATTCTGTTACAAAACGTATAGAGCGCTTACTTGCCTTACTTGAACCACAAAACACATCAGTAACATAGAGATCTTTGCCACTTAACTGCTCTTGTGCAACGATTAAAAGTTCATCAAAAATCTCTTTGCTTATGGGCTTATTTGTATCACCCCAAGCAATATATTTCTTTGATGGGTCTTGTTGTACAATGTATTTATCTTTTGGACTACGACCTGTGAAAATTCCTGTATCAACAGTTGTTGCCCCCGTTTTAACTTGTTCAACTTCACCACTTTTGAGTTCATGTTCAATAAGATCATCATAATCAAGATTGTGAAAGATTTCACCACTGTTGTTAATGCCAATTGCTTCAAGTTCATTTAAGATCATAATAGTGCTTTTTAATTAATTTCATCTACACTTACATGTAAACGCTTAGGTTACGAAATTATAACAATGATAAGTATAAAATAGAGATAAAAAGAGAGCGGAATTTAGAACTTTGATAAAGTTTGCAATGTAATGTTCCATATTTACGCTGTTTTAAGCCTTAGAATGCATTTTACACAATGACTCCACAATGATTACTTACTATGTGGTATCCAAAATAAGGAGAACGATTATGAAATCTCAAAAAATAATCATTACATTGTTAACAGCCGTTTCACTTTTATCTGGTGTGGCTTTGGCTGATGTTAAAAAGGGTCAAAAAGCCTTTTTAAAAACGTGTAAAAAATGTCATGGGAATGGAACTAAAGGTGCTGCTATGAAAACTCAAGATGAGTGGGAAGAGCTTTTTGACGATAATGCGGAGCTTCTCATCGAAGCGCACAAAGGTGATAAGTCAGAAAAATTCTTTGCCGGTAAAAAGTTTAAAAAACTTTCCCCACACCTTAAAGATTTTCTTTATGAATACGCATCTGACTCAGGCAATGTTCCGAGCTGTGGCTAACAAAAACTTAAGGGCACCTCTAAAAACCCTAGTAACCCTCAGAGGGAAAAAGAAGTATGAGATTTGTCTTTTCTTTCTTTGAGTCATAGCCGTAGCTATGGCGATAAGAAAAAAAGGCGAAGATTATGCTTCTTTTTCCCTCCCGTAGGGCGATGATGAGAAACACATACTCTGCGTTAGTCATTGACGCCATAGCTACGGCTATGACTTACAATAACTGCCTTGATTATGAATTTCTCATCATCGCTGAGGATTACTAGGGTTTTTAGAGGTGCCCTTAAAGATAAAAAAAGGATAAAACATGAAAACGCTCATTGCAATCTTAACACTCACCGCAATCTTAGGTGCAGCCGATGGTGCTGCCTTGTTTAAAAAATGTGCCGCTTGTCACGGACCTGCAGGTGAAAAAGTTGCCTTAGGTAAAAGTAAGATCATCAAAGATATGAGTAAAGATGAACTTATAACTGCGCTTAAGGGTTACAAAGATGGTAGCTATGGTGGACCAATGAAAGCCTTAATGAAAGGTCAAGTCGCCTCACTCAGTGAAGCAGATCTTAGCGCTCTTGCTGAGTTCATCGCTAAATAATTATTGCCAGAGAATCGAAATAGCAGTACCCTGATTCGGGCTGCTATCGACTTCAATCTTGAAGCCATACTGTTTTACAATCTTTGCAACAATATGCAGTCCTATTCCAAACCCTCCCTCATACGAGCTCATACGAACATAACGCAAAAAGATCTGATCGAGTTTATCGGCATCAATTCCTACGCCACTATCTTTTACATGTAAGCCTTTTGTGTTTACATGCAAGGCTATGGTGCCTCCGATCTTATTATATTTTATAGCATTTGAAATGAGGTTATCTAGGAGACGAATGGCGCGGTTTTTATCCATCACTATCTGCACATGATCTTTGGCCTCAAAGCGTACATGTAAACGTTTTTGCTCAATACGATGCTTAAAATATTCCAAACGCTCTTGCGCTATTGTTGCTATATCTAAGCTTTCATCTTCAATAGCAAGATTGTGATTAAGCATCAAAAAGGTGAGATCATCATAAATAGAGGAGATGGTCTGCGCTGCAATCTCGATACGTCCTAATTTTTTTCGCTCCTTATCATCAAAAGCGCTGGTGTCGAGCATCTCGATATTGCCCTGAATGGTCTGTAAGGGAGTATTGAGTTCATGTGTCGTATCTTTAATAAAATGATCCAACAGCGAAATCGCTTCACGCATGGGTGCAAAAATAAGCCGTGAAAGCAGATACCCTAAAGTGACTAAAATTAAAAAGAGCAGACTTCCATACACTAAACTCGTTTTTACCGTTTTTTTAAACCAGAGGCCATCATCTTGGGTCTCAAACACAACATAAAAATCACCCAACTCATACGAAGCCAAAGAGACATAAAAGTGAATATAGCCTTGATGAAGTTCTATCGCTTTTTGAGGATTAAAATGGGCATCTTTCAGGTAGCCATCAATCTTCATTCCTAAGACATTATAAAAAGCAGTATGATAAGCCAGGTCAATAGGATAAGGCAGCAGTACAGCATCTTGAGAGATCCACTGACGCAATTTAGGAATATAACTCTCACTTTGAAGTTGCATGGCAAGGCGATGTTCACTGAGCATCTGATCTTTTTGACTCTTGTAGTATAAGACGCCTAAGAGCAGTAATATTGAGATACTCATAAAGGTATACAGAAGAATAAAAAGCCGAAAACTGCGCTTCTCAGCGAAACTGATAGCCGAGTCGTTTATGCGAGACAATCTGATCCTTCCCAAGAAGTTTTCTTAAGTTTTTAATATACGTTCGTAAAGCCGTATCACTACTCTGCTCATCATAATCCCACAGATGTGACATAATGACCTCATGACTTAAAAGCTCTTTTCGATGCTGAATAAAAAGCTTTAAAAGCCGTGACTCTTTATCACCTAAACTCTGAACTGCTCCATTAATATAGAGTTCTGCATTTGTACTGTTATAACGAATACCTTCACTAATCTCTATACGCTCATCACTGTGATGAAAATAGTTGCGTTTAAGCATACTCTCAATACGCAATAAAAGCTCTTTCAAGGCAAAAGGTTTACGAATATAATCATCGCCCCCACTCTCATAGCCATTTTCGAGATCTTCCATAGCACTGCGTGTGGTCATAAAAATTGCGGGAGTTTTTATCGCATTTTGACGTGCTGACTTTAAAAGAGTGAAACCGTTAGGTTCTGGAACATTAACATCTAAGAGGAGAAGATCAAATGGTGTTTCATAGAGTGTATCTTCAGCGCTCACGCCATCATAAACGCCAATGACATCATAATCGTGCTCCTCTAAGTACTCCACTAGGGTTTCGCTTAGGGCTAAGTCGTCTTCTAATACTAATATTTTTGCTTTTTTCATTGTAATTATTGTACCATATACACATCCCACTTATATATTCCCACTTTTAAACGAGTATATTGCGTCATAGTGCAAGGCGAAAGTCCGCAGGAGCTACGAGTAGCTTCAAGGATTTTCAACGAAGCAATATGATGCAATATACTCGCCCTACGGGTAAAAGAGAAGCTATCATCTATTGCGTTAGATACCCTTGAAGCTATTCATAGCTCCTACGGATATCTGCCTTGTAGCTAATAGCTTCTCTTTTATTTAAAAGTGGGAATATATAAGTGGGATGTGTATACTTAAAGGGCGCTTCTTGAATCGCTCAATAGCAGAAAGAAAAAACGTGGTTTCAACCTAAAACTATCCCAAAAATAATAAACAGAACAAAAGCAATCCCTCCAGAGATAAGAGCATAGGGCAGTTGCGTCTTCACATGTTCGATATGATCACACCCAGCAGCCAGTGATGAGATGATTGTTGTATCGGATATTGGTGAGCAGTGATCACCAAAAACACCGCCTGAAATGACCGCACCAATGAGCAGTGCCACATTCATATCCATTGCTAAACCTAAAGGAATGGCAATGGGAATCATAATACTAAACGTTCCCCAACTTGTTCCCGTAGCAAAGGCCATTAATGCGCTTAGCACAAAGACCGTAGCTCCTAAATAGTAAGGATTCATCACCTCACCTGCAAAAGATGCTAAATAATTTCCTGTCTGTAGGGTCTGTGTGACATCTCCTATGATAAAAGCGAGGAGTAGAATAAACGTAATCCCTAGCATCGATTTTCCGCCATCAAGCGCAGATAAAATCCATCTCTTGAAGCCAATCTCTTTTAAATACAGTGGAAGCATGAGCACTAAGGTCACAATCATGGAGTAAAAAATAGCACTCGAACCACTGCCCTTTAAAATATTCCCCTCACCCGTAATATAAAGTGTTACAAAGAGTGTTGCCATCATAACCCCAATAGGAATCAAAAGATCTGAGAGTTTTCCAGCAACATTATCAAAGTCTGCACTCTGTAACACTTGTGCATTTTTCATCGCTTTTGTATCGAGTCCAAACCAGATTACCATAAAGGTAACACTCAGAGCAGCAAAAGCATAAAAATTAAAAAGCAGTGATTCTAAAAGAAGCGCAATACTATCTTCAGCACCCATCTGCGCAACAATAAGACCTAAGATGAGTGCACCCCAGCCATTTAAAACAATTAATGAGCAGATCGGTGCCGAGGTGGAATCACACACATAAGCCAGTTTGGCACGTGACACACCAAATTTATCACATAAAGGACGTCCAACACCCCCAGCAATCAATGAGGTAATCGAAGACTCAATAAAAATAAGCACCCCGATCAGATAGGTAAAGACAAGAGCGCTACGAGGGGAGTTGATCCATTTTTGGCGTTCACTCACATAGTGAATAAGTCCAGCAACCGCGCCAGAGATTTGTAAAAGTGCCATGACAGAACCCACTAAGATCGCAAAGGCCAAGGTTTTTAAAATCCATGCTTTATCCAAAAGAAAAAGAAGACGATTCCAAAGAGTCTCCAAACTGAGCATCAGCGAAAAATCACCAAGTATTAATTCGCCAAGAATAATACCGCTTAAAAGGGAGATAAAGACACGCTTAGTTAGGAGTGCCATAATAATGGCAAAAAGTGGAGGTAAAAGAGAGAGTACAGTTGGCTCCAAAATTTAAAGACGCATCCCTAACCTTACAATGCCTAAACGTCCAAATGTTTCAAAGTAGTTATCGCTCTGTTTCTCTTCTAAATGTTCAAAACCTAATTTTTTATAGCTTAATTGCAGATCGGCTGAACCGATCTCAACCATAGTCTCGACCTTACGATACCCTTTAAGACGTGCGGTTAATAAACTTTTTTGAACTAACTCTTTAAGGACGGTAAATTCATGCGCATCATCTTTAACTTCTATAAAATCTAAGATCCATGTCTGGCGTCCTACTTCAGGAAAACAGAGAAAGTATGCAGAGGTACGTTCACGATAACTCTCATCAACACCGAGTTCCATCAAAGCTTTTGAAAGGACTTCATGCGTGGCAATACGCGGTTCATAACCGCATAAAACGCCAAGATCTTTTTCATCTTCAACAGCGACTAAAAAATTACTATAGTGACAATAACTCTTTGTATCCGTTTGAGCAAGTTGTGTGAGCTTTTCTAATAAGGTCTTATCATCACTGCACTGAAATATAAGATCAAAGAGGCCGATCTTTTTTCCTGCACGTGAGCTTTCGAGCATCGCCCATGAAACTAAGGCGCAATCACTCTGTTCTGCTTTACGAATTTTAATGCTCATTCCAACCTCTTTGTATTAGTCTTCTTACATATGCTAATATACAAATCTTTAAATCAATATAAAGTGGGTTCAATGTTTCGAATTATTCAACTTATTGTTCTTTTTGCCACCATTTCTCAGGCTAATGAACAGATTATTCTCGTTATTTCCGATGATTTCAATGCGACGACAGCAAAACTCTATAGTTTTGAAAAAAACGCTTCAGAGTATGAACCTGTTTTTCCTCCCATCGATGTCAACCTTGGTCGTAGCGGTCTGGGTTGGGGAGAAGGTTTAATCCCTATCGCTCATAGCCAAAATGAGCCGCTTAAACGCGAAGGTGACGGACGCGCTCCAAGTGGCGTCTTTTCACTCTATAACGCTTTTGGCTACGCCAATACACGCTCTACAAAACTCAACTATATTCCTGTGAGCAGAGACCTTATCTGTGTTGATGATGTCACTGACAGCCATTACAATCAAGTCTTACATGTAAAGAACAGAAGTGCTCTCAAGAGTTTTGAGAAGATGCTTCGTGATGATGACCTCTACGAACTTGGTGTTATGGTTCAACACAATAAAGAGAACACCCCTTCTTATGGCTCATGCATCTTCTTACATGTACAAAAAGGAATAAACAAGCCAACAGCAGGCTGTACCACTATGAGTAAAGAAGAATTAACCCAACTTATAAGCTGGCTAGATCAGAAGAAAAACCCTCTTTTAATTCAGGTTCCAAAAGCTTACTATCACGATATTTTAACGTATTTTCCAAAACTTCCAGAGCTCTCTATACTAAAATAGAGAACTCTGCCCCGCCTGATACATTACAGACCTTAAGCACTCCGTCCATATTCACTTCAATAACATTTTTAGCAATATTGAGACCTAAGCCTGAGCCTTCATCTTTTGTCGTCATATACAGATCAAAGACCGTCTCAATAATACTCTCTTCAATGCCCCCTGCGTTATCTCTAATACGCACCAAGGATCGATCACCCTCACTACCGACATCAATACTGATTGCCATAGCCTCATGAGGTGCTTCGAAAAAAACATCTTTCGCATTTTTTAAGATGGAGATAATAACTTGATTGTACTCATTTGGAAATCCATAAGCAGTAACAAAATCATCCCCTGTGAGTTCAAGCGTGATCTTATTATGTTCATACTCATTTCGAATCAGATCAAGTATTGTCGTAATGGTCTTTTTAACATTAAAATAAAACTTCTCTCTTGAAGGGTTAAAAAACTCTTGAAAATCATTTACCGTTGTATTCATATGTTTGACTTGTTTCGTAATATCTTCAAGCTGTTTGGCTAAAAGTGTCTCATTAAGTTTATCTCTCTGCTGCATCATTTGAAGGTATGCGCACGACATGCTGATAACGCCCAAAGGCTGTTTCCATTGATGGGTAATCATGCCAATCATCTCACCCATCTGAGAGTGACGCGATTGTGTTTCAAGCATTTTCTGTTTTTCAAGATTTTTACGCGTCTCTTCTGCAACCAACTCTTGCATTCGCTCATTATAAGCTTGAAGCTGAAGGTTTTTATCGGCAAGCTCTTCGAGAAGTAGTGATTTATCATTGCGCTCTTGCACCGAACGCTGCTCCATTCGCGCCAAAGTGGTGATATCTTCAACTAAGACAATTAAGCTCTCTTCACGACGTCCAAGATGAATACGGATAGTAATATAAGCATCGGGTTCTTTAAAAACATAAGGAAGAACAATCGGATCACTCTTGCCCTCTAAGAGTTCTTGAAACAGCTCTTGCATGCCATGAAGTTCAGGAAAAAGTTCAAAAATGCTGACATCTTCACATTTTGATACGCCTTGCTCACAATAATTAAAGACTTTGTCAGAGTATTCCATCACCCGATACGCTTGACTGATAACAAGGTACTCGTAGGTATGGTTGGCATAGATGGCACGAAACACTTCTTGAAGATGCATACGCTTAATTCTGCTCTAACATGAAATTGGACAAACTATCAAAAAGTGTACTCACACCCTCAGCACTTTTGGCCGAGCTTAGATTGATAGCTCCTATGGTGTGATACTGCGCACGTAATGCTTTAATCTGTTCTTGAGCCTCACACGCTTCTACAAGATCAGATTTATTCAAAGCAATGACAATTGGTATGCTTAGCGATACCTTTTGCATAATATCGATATACATCTGTAGGTTCTCTATCGTAGATTTTCGACTGATATCAGCGACAATAATCACCCCATGTGCTCCAAGAAGGTAGGTGGTATTTAAGGGTTTATTTTCCGTTCCACCCTCAACATCCCAGATGATGTTTTGAATCTCACTCTCACCAATAGCGATATTTTTACGCGATATTTTTACACCTAGCGTACTCAAATACTCATCACTAAACTGATTATCAACAAAACGGCGTATTAAACTTGTTTTTCCTGTTGAGAAATCACCTATAAATACAACTTTTTTAGAGATCATCGCTGTGCACCCATCTCAATTGTACGACCCTAGCCTGACGCGAATCATCTATAGACGCATTATAATCTTTAGGTGATCTTCCCATAATATTTACATGTAAGTCATTTCTATCTACACCGAGTTCACTCAAGTAGCTCTGAATATTTTCAGCACGTTGCGTGGCATAAACATGGTTACGTTTCACATCACCAATGCCATCAGTATAGCTATTTAAATGGAGTGTATACCCTGGATATAAGTGCGATATACGCTTAAGTTCGAAATCTTCAACCAGAGTTTCAAGCATCTCTTTTTGTGAACCTTGTAATGATGAGTACGCCGTATCAAAGTGAATGTTTAGATCGATCCTTGAGGGTTTAATACCAAGTAAACTCACAATATTTTCAGCTCCGACAAGCTTTGCATAATTTTCAATAATCTCAGATTTTTTCCTTGTATTTACAAGTACGCCTTTAAGCACGATAAGACCTTTGTCATACTGTGATGCTAGGACTACATCATCTTGAACATTATAAACACTATCTAAAAGGGCACGTTTCTCATCAATAGCTTCCGGAGTATCTAAAATACGTGTTAAAACAATCTCATTGTCTATCGTTAAGTCCAAGCCTTCGTCTTCAACTATTGTTTGGCTTAAATGCTTGAGACGTTCATAGGGAAGTACACCACGCAAAGTAAGCCTGTCCCCATCGACATGAACGTCTATTTTATAGAGATTCAGTTCAGGTGTACGATAAAACCGATCTTTAATAATCTCTTCTTTGTGCTCTTGCACATGTTGCATATAATAAAAATAGATCACGCCAATAAGAGCCACAATAAATGAGATAAAGAAAAATATCTTCACCCCTTTAGAGATAGGAGTAGCTTTTGGCATCGCCTCTTCTAAATCAAAAAGTTTCTCTAAACGACTTGCTATCGCATCTTGATCTATTGTAGCACTGTCACCATTAAAACCTGATATCGCATCTGAATGGGCTTGAGTGACATCTGAAAGCGCTGCTCTAATACGCTCTTGCATTTTAGCCCGAATCTCACCATGTACGACCACAGCAAGATAACAAGATCCTGAGACTTCTAAATAGATTTTTGAATCACCATAATCGATGGTACTGAGCTCAAAAGCATCATCGCTTTTGGCAATCCACTCATTTACAAAACTTCGAATAGCACTCAGCATGGCACTGAGCATCTCAGCTTCATTAAGTACCTCATCATGGCGACTTCCCTGCCATAACATCAAACCTGAAGCAGTATGAATCAAAAAGACGGTCTCAATATTACCTAGCTCTGACTCTTGTAAAAGCAGTTCACTTTCTGAAACACCTTTGAGCTTCGCTTTAATTTTACGTTGCAGTGCCTCTAAAGAAAAATTATTTTGAACCTTAGCATTAATCTCATCTATAGTCTCTTTGAGTGCCCCTGAAACAAATTTTGCAATCATATTACCCATCACGGGATAGAGCGCATCAACAATGGTCTCTTTTTGAGTACGCACCTGCTCTTTGATAGCATCACCCATAATAGGTGCCATCGCTTTAGCAATATCATCAGAAGAGTTAGCAATAGTCTGAGTAAGGAGATCCGCAATGACTGGTTTTAATCTTTTAATAATAAGATCAGGGTCTTGTGTCTCTTTTAAAAGTACGGAGAGCTCTTTTTCAAGCGCTCTAATCGTCTGAGTTTCATCATGGAGCAGAAGCTCCTTTAATGATTCATAATCATTCATTAATGCAGATTTTACTCAGAAGCTTCGGTCTCTTGAATATCAGGATCAATTCCTTTAACACGCATAGCAAAATCAAGTAAAATTTCTGACATATCATGTTTAGACATTTTCTGCTCTTCAAGTGTAGAGACTTCACTGTTAATACTTGATTGAATCAACTCTTGCACACGAGAAATCTCTTGTTGCAAGCTGTTTTTGTTCTGTTGTTGCTCTTGACGCAGTGCGTTAATCTGGTTTTCTAAGGCTTCTTGAGCCGTTTCAATGCTTCTGTTAACACGCTTCTCTTCGTGGAGCATCTGCTCTTTAAGATTACCACCACTCTCTTGTGAGGCGTTGCTGACATTTTTAATTTTTTGATCTAAAGTTTCTTGAGTGTTGCGTAGCTCTTGCTGCATACTCTCTTGCAAAGAGCGAATCTGCTCTTGCATTTCACGATTACTATTGGCTAACATCTCTTGAATTTGACCAATTTCACTTTTAAATTCTCGAGATTGAGAACCAAAAATAAGTTCACGTATCTGATCAATATTATCTGTTTTTTCTTCGTTATTTGTACTCATAAATTATTCCAAGTTAAAAGATTATCAATTATAGCACAAATCATCATTGTGCATGACACTGTTTTTGAATATTTTCCAATACATAACCTTGCGCAATAATAGCTACCTCTTCTTGCCTGTTTTTATCTTTACATGTAAGCCTAACGCTACGCAGATACACCTGCATCCGCTCATACTCTTTTTGAAGTCTACTGCACTGTTTTTTATCTATGGAAAATTCAATTTCAAGAAAATACCCAATACCAGATGCACGAAAAAGACTTTCATGATGCTCCCAACTCTTGCATAACTGTAATCCTTTTTGTAACATCAAGCCGTTTACATGCGCTCTCAAAAGCAAGCGCTTCTCCTATGAGATAACAGGCTTTTTTTGACCTTGTAATCGCCGTATACAAAAGCTTTGTATTGTGCATAATATAGTGTGAAAAGCTCATCGGTATCACTACGGTATCGTATTCCATCCCCTGTACTTTGTGAATTGTAAGGGCATACGAAAGCATCAAATGCGAGCGCGACTGCTCTTTTTCATAACGCACCACAATCTCCTCATTGGGATAAAAAACATAAAGCTGATCTTCATCACTATTGATCTTAAAAAGCAATCCAATCATGCCATTAAAGACCCGTCTCTCAGAGGCATCTTCACCCGCTTTAAAAGCATCCATGCTGAAACTTGGCATGTTTTCATTTTTAAGATGGACGACCTTATCCCAAAGACGATACCCCATGCCATTACGCTCAAAATAAGTTGTTTGCGAAGGGTTAAAATACTCTTGCAAGATCTTGTTCAAATTATCCACCCCAAGAATACCGCCTCGCATCGGAGTGATTACTTGAAAGAAATTGAGATAGTCTCGAATCTTTTTCTCTTTTAAGAGATGTCGCGCCTCAGGTATGAAACCAAGTGACACCCTTGCAATCTGTGAAAGTATCTCTTGAGAATTATGCTCACGCACGTGAGCTAACTCCCTGGAATTGAGCGTGTTTTTGAGCGCATAATAGTTCTCAATACTGACATCAATAAAGTGAAAATCTTCATAATGGCTTCGATATTGAGGAGTCTTTCCTTCACGGATATCATTAGCAATTAAAGCGATAGCCTGCTCTTCACTTTGACGAAAAATTTTGGTAAGTTTGACAATTGGTGTTAGCCCCAAACTTAAGATATCAGAAAGAACACTCCCTGCACCGATGGGAGGAAGTTGTGCATCATCACCTACAATAATGACAACGGCTTCGCTATCAACCTTGGCTAAAAGACGTGCAAAAAGCATCGAATTAATCATAGAGGCTTCATCTATTAAAACGACCTTATAAGGCATACTATCACGATCTTCAAATTTAACCAAAAGACTTTGAATCGTCGCACTTTCATAACCACTACGCTCTCCGATACGCTGTGATGCGATACCACTCAGCGCACAGGTGATAATCTCTTTTTCGTGGTAGCGACGATTGAGTAGATTGAGTATCGACTTTGCTGTGGTACTCTTACCTGTTCCTGCGTAACCCACAAGACACAGTACGCTGACTCCGGAGTTAATGACTTCTATAGCTTCACGCTGCTGTTCACCTAAGGGCTGATCATAGGTATCCAAAAAAGCGTCGAGATCTTTCGTAATGATACCGTGAGAATTTTTTGCACGTTTAGTAAAGTTTTCAAATAAGAACCGTTCTGCTTCATACAGTCTATCTGGGGCAAGTAAGTGTGAGGGGAACTCTTTAATACTGTGTTCGTTAATACGTTCGAGTAAGACATTTTCATACAGACGTTCCTCGCCATAAAACTCCAAAACCTCATCCATCTTTGAAAAGAGATTGTCTTTCATCACCGCGCTGTTGCCCTCTTGATCACAGAGTTGATTTAAAAGCGCATCCATAGCCGCACTGATACGTTTAGGTGAGCGCAATTCAACACCCATCTTTAAAGCGATCTCATCAGCTTTTTTAAAGCCAATTCCATTAATAGCCGTTAAGAGATAAGGATTTTCTTGAATCTTTTTTTGAGGCTCTTTTAACTCTTTGAATGCATTAGCAATGAGTGAAAGTAAGCCCGGAGTCACCCCATAAGGGATAAGAAATTCTCCTAAAGAGCGGAGCGAGCGAAACTGTTTCCAACTCTCTTGAATACTCCGCAGACGTTTCTCTTTAATACCCTTATTTTCTAAAAGTTTTTCAATGTCATTATCGAGAATATGGATCAGGCCTGCTTCACCATACTTCTCTATCATATCAGCTGTGAGCTTTTTACTAAAACCTTTAATGACACGATTTAAAAAAAAGAAGAGTTCATTTTGGTTTACATGTAAGGATTCAAACTTGAAACTGCGACCATATTTTTGATGATCAACATACTCACCCTTAAAGCTCACCGCGGCACCTTTAAGATGAGCGACATCACTTTCATAATAGGTGCCACTGACTTTTTCATTTGATTTTAAAACGGCAATAAAAAAGCCGTCATCTTCAAATAATACACGTTCAATCTGTCCAATAAGGGTTTGCATAGCGTGATTGTAGCGAATCTATTAAAAATTATGATAACATAATGCTAGATGAAAAAAATTTTGAACCTATCTTATTGGCATTTTATACTGTTATTTTTGTTAAGTATGCTCTTTGCAGGCTATGCTTACTACTCGTACAGCAAAAACCTGCACGCCTATAAAAAAAACAGTCATAAAGAGTTACAACTACAGCTACAATCAATCTTATTTAGTTACACGCTTTTAGCCGAACATCTCTATAGCCATGTAGATGAACCTGGGGTTTATTTTCTGATCAATCAAGCCGCTAAAAGTAAGGATGCTAAGGTGCAAGGAGATCTTAGAGATCACCTCTACCATAAGCTTTTACCCTTATACAAAAAATTACAAGAGCAACATATCAGGCAGTTGCACTTTCATCTTCCTGGTGCTATTAGTTTTTTACGTTTTCACCGCCCTAATAAATTTGGAGACTCCCTTCTTGATATTCGTCCCTCCATAGCTAAAATCAATCAAGACTATCAAGAGAGGTCTGGATTTGAAGAGGGGCGCATCTTTAATGGTTTTCGACACCTCTATCCTATCTTTTTTGAAGATAAATTTGTAGGAAGTTTTGAAATTGCTTTCTCTTTCGCTGGGCTCAAAGATAGCATGATGAAACTCTACCCCGCTTCGTATCGTCTCTTAATTGATAAAACAGTTGTCGATACAAAGGTCTTTACCGAAGAGCAAGAAAACTATCAACTCTCTGATATTTCATCGAAATATCTTTACGATAAAGCCACCTTGCATACACCTAATAGACTCTCTAGCGATACTATCAATGCTTTAAATGGACAGCTGAAAGGCAAAATCGAAGCGCAATTAAAAGAGAAACGTTTTTTTAGCCACTTTTTAAAGGTTTCCAATACATCCTACCTTGTCAGCTTTATACCACTAGAAAATATAAGCGCTAAAAAAGTCGGTTATTATGTCATCTATAAAGAAGATGCTACTAAGGAAAATATGCTTCAATCGCTATACTTACAGCTCATAAACATCTCTGTTTTTACACTCATCCTTTCTGTTTTACTTCTTTTATATCGACGATATTTAACGCTTATCTCTTTAGCACAGGAACAGCGCGAAGCGTCACAACGTGATGCCTTAACACAGATAGCAAATCGTGCCTTTTTTCAAGCACAAGCCCCGCTTCTTATCGGCAAGTCTATTGAGAGAGACAAAAACTTAAGTATCATCTTTTTTGATATTGATCACTTTAAAAACATCAATGATACCTTTGGTCATAATACTGGAGATATCGTTCTTCAAGAGATTGCTAAAGTGGTTCAGCACGAGATTCGTCAAGAAGATTTTTTCAGCCGATGGGGTGGTGAAGAATTTGTTATTATACTCAGCAATGTTAATCGTGATCATGCCCAGAAAATCGCAGAAAAAATTCGCCTCGCTATTGAGATTTATGACTTTAGCCACGTCGATACTATTACATGTAGTTTTGGTGTGGCACAGTTAACACAATCCGATACCCTCGTCACGCTTATTGAACGTGCTGACATCGCTTTATATGAGGCTAAAAATAGTGGAAGAAACTGCGTTAAAGTTAACTGAGTTAAGCCTTAACACGTTCGAGTCGTTCGACTTCTTGAGCTTTATAAAGTTCTGCACACCCTTTTGAAAGATCACGTATTTTTAAGATGTAATTAGCACGCTCCGTTTGAGAGATGGCTTTTCGTGCATCAAGAACATTAAAAGTGTTTGATGCTGCCATACAGAGATCATAAGCGGGTAGAGGAAGTTGTGCTTCAAGTGCACGTTGACACTCCTTTGATTTGGCTTCAAAATCAGCAAATAACATTGCGGTATCGGCGACTTCGAAGTTATACTTTGAAAACTCGATCTCACTCTCTTTGTGGATATCACGATAAAGTGTTTTTCCATATTTATTGTCATTCCAGACAATGTCAAAAACCGAATCCACACCTTGTAGATACATCGCTAAACGCTCCGTTCCATAGGTGATCTCAACAGCTACAGGATCGCAAGCGATACCCCCAACTTGTTGAAAGTAGGTAAACTGTGTCACTTCCATTCCATTAAGCCACACTTCCCAGCCTAAACCCCAGGCTCCTAGTGTCGGAGACTCCCAATTATCCTCAACAAAACGGATATCATGATCTTTTAAATTCAGACCCAAATACTCTAAACTCTTTAAATAGAGTTCTTGAATATTCTCAGGACTAGGTTTAATCAGTGCTTGAAACTGATAATAGCTTCCTAAACGGTTTGGGTTCTCACCGTAACGCCCATCGGTAGGACGGCGTGAGGGTGCTACATACGCAACCGACCACGGCTGTGAATCAAGGGATCGTAAAAACGTTGCGGGATGAAAAGTTCCTGCACCTGCAGGAATGTCATAAGGTTGTACAATATTACAGCCTTGTTCTTTCCAAAACATCTGAAGTTTGAGAAGTAAATCGCTAAAAGTCACCATAAAATCAATCTCTTTATATAAATATTGGCGACATTATACACTAACTGCCATATACACACAAAAAACTAGTCAATATCAATTTTGAGGAGATGAGACCATGTTGCATGTAATTAAGAGAGCTTTATTCACACTATTGGCTTTAGGAATGTTGAGCCTATTTGCAGATACCATCTATTTTAATAACGGTGCGGTTTTAAAAGGGACAATAACCGAACAAAATAGCAATACCATCACCATTATCGTTGATGGTGTCAATACAACTTACGGTATGCGTGATGTCAATCGCATTGAAAACTCTCATGTATCGCCACCTCCACCACCGCCTCCACCAGCCCAACAGAGCAAGCCGACAGCCATCGCATCAGGAACAACACTCCATCTCATTACAACAGAGAGTATCTCGACACGCTCTCACAAAGAGGGACATCAGTTTAAGATGCAGTTAGAAAGCGATCTTTATGTAAACAGCAGCCTTGTGGCAAAGCGCGGCAGTGAGGTGTATGCAGTCATCAGTTCTTCAAAACAGGCAGGACGTTTGGCAGGAAATTCGAGTTTACATGTAACACTTAGAGCACTTATAATAGAGGGTAAAAGAGTTCCGATCCAATCACAATCACTCAATATTCTCACACAACACAATCAAGTCCGAAACACAGCAAGCCAGGTGGGTCGTGCTGCGGCTATCGGTGCTTTGGTAGATGGTAAAAGCGGTGCACGCACAGGAGCAAAGGTGGGTACAGGAGCCGCTATCTTAACACGCGGACAAGCGGCAGGTGTTCCTGCAGGAACGCTTCTTGATTTTATACTTACATCTAATGTGAATTTATAGCTAAGT
>JAYEGP010000261.1:0-1852 GCA_034659135.1 Campylobacterota bacterium | reverse complement strand
ACTTTAATTCCTTTATAAAATTTCCAGTAGAATAACTTTCCGTATATTACAGGAGAGTATTAAACGCGCAATTATAGTGAAATAAAGATAAAGTAGAGCTTATTTTAAGAAAATATTAATGATTGCAAAAAAAGAGGGTTACATGTAAAATAGCAACATAGCCAAGGCTACGCTACTACTTTACGACGCATAAACAGCGAAGCTTCCAAAACAAAAAGAAGCATCATCATGGCTTTTGCAAAAGGTGAAAGTGGAACGGCGGTTGGGGGAGGATTCAAAGGGGCAACAGACCCGCGGACACAACGAACATAATACGTATTAGACTTATGGTCCGCATAGACATCGCCGTAGCTGAAATGGACAGGCAACGCACCCGTAGTGCCGGCTGCATAGTCTGTTCCTGTCCAGTACCAATCATCCGTTTGTGTTGTAGCTACAAAGGCATCCGCCATCACAGGTCCTGGATAGGGTTTTGAGTAATCAACTAAGCTTTGAAGCTCTCTTCGTGTAGGAAGTCGCCAGTCGGTATGACCTGCTAGGTCTATGGCGGTGCAATAACTTGTGGCATCAGCATGATTGACATCAGGGACATTACCATCAGTGGCGAAACCTTTGTTATCACTATAATCATTTTGCCACATCAGATTTAACATAGCATCATTAATGGTACCATTGCCATTGTCGCTATAAGCTCGTGTTCTACCACTTATGTAGCTCCCATCATCTCCTGCAAGATACTCTACACTCTGCCCTGTCTTGCCTAAAGGCAAATCCGCCATCACCAAAACCGCCAACATCATCGCACCAATCATAATTTTCAACATACTCAACCTTGCTATGGTAAATTTTGCTTATCATATTACCCCCCCCCCATTTTAAAGTTAGCTTAAATTAACTTGAAAAATTTCTATAAGCTATCCCTCTTTTTTGCTATAATAGTAAAAAACTTTTTGAGTATTGAATAATGATTATAGTAGATGAAAAAGAGATTTTGGAAATTGAGAAGTTAAAGGCTGATTTAAGAAAAGTTATCCAAGACTTAGATAATGACAATATCAAAGTAAAATACGAAGCTTGGCGCTTAGCTTTTTATGGTGTTGCTGTCGGTTTTGGTGGAACTTTTGCCTTGGCTAAGACTATTAGTTTGATGGAGTGGTAAATTTTTATTTAATAAGAAATGGGTGAATAATGCAAGCTTATAATTTAGACAACTACAGTTATGAAGATTATCTTAGTATTGATAAAACAACTCCTGAGCGAGAGCGATACGAGTTGATTTTTGGACATATTTATATGATGAGTGGGGCGAGTCGAGCACATCAGGATGTTGTTTTAAATATATCTTTCAAGATAAAACAGCTCCAAAAAGAGAGTAGCTGTTCCCCTGTTATCGCTCCCTATGATTTGAAAATAGAGTGTGATGGTGTTAGCAATGTTGTGCAACCTGATGTGCTTGTGTATTGTGAAGATGAGCAGAGACCTTGTGCTATTTTTGAAGTTCTCTCCCCCTCAACCGCTTATAAAGACAAAGGTGTTAAAAAAGAACTTTATGAAAGTTGTGGTATTTTAAACTACTTTCTTGTGGATCCCCTCTCTCTTACTATTGATAAATTTATACTTATTGACTCAAAATATGTTTATGATAAATGTTATGGAGAAGATGACAAAATATCTATGGAATGTTTAAATCAGGATATTTCTATTGAAGAACTACTTAAATAGACATCTAAGGAATCAGAATTGAATAAAATGTAAATCTTAGGGATTGCTATTTTAGTTCTAGTCACACTATTTTATGAGGAGCATAGCCTTAGCTACGCGACGATTAAAATCGTTTGACTAGGGCTAAAAG
>JAYEGP010000260.1:0-1853 GCA_034659135.1 Campylobacterota bacterium | reverse complement strand
GTACCTCCGCTTACCCTGCAAGTCTCGAAGAGGTCAACCTTAAAACCATAAGTGATATGCAATCTCGTTTTAATCTGCCTATCGGTCTTTCAGACCATACGCTTGGAGTAAATGTTCCTATCGCTTCAGTAGCTCTTGGAGCCTGCATGATTGAAAAACATTTTATTGCCGATAAGGCCATTGGTGGACCTGACGCCTCTTTTTCGCTTGAGCCTGCTGAATTTAGACAGATGGTAGATGCGGTAAGAGATGTAGAAAAAGCGATGGGGCAAGTAAACTATACTCTCAGCGAAAAAGTCAAGCAAAATCGTGTCTTTTCTCGAAGTCTTTTTATTGCCCAAGAGGTACAAGAAGGCGAGATCATTACCGAAAAGAATGTCCGTTCCGTACGTCCAGGCTATGGTCTGCATCCCAAACACCTAGAAGATATCTTAGGAAAAAGCTTTACATGTAAGGCTGAAAAAGGCACTCCTTTAGAGTGGAAACATATCCATTCTCAGTTGTCTTGATTGTAAGACATAGCCGTTTATAGGGCTTTGTAAGGTGAAGACTTTCCAGCCCATCTTATTTTATCTCATCAAGAAGCGCTTGAGAGTTTTGATATTGACTTATAAAAAATTCATAGATAGCTTCAAAATAACTATTCTCTTCTATGATTGCATCGGATTGACTAGTAAGCTCTGATGAGTGAAGATTATAAGACGATAAAAGTTTTATGTATTTTTCTCTCTTTTTATTATCTATTATCAGAGGCAGATAACCATTTTTTAGCATGGTAATATTTGCTAAAAGTCGTGCTAATCTCCCGTTACCATCGAAAAAAGGATGAATAGAAGTGAAGCCTATATGACTTCGTGTGTATCTTTTAATACTCTCTTGTAAACTTATCTCTTTTTTTGAAATATCTCGAAACTCTTCAAACCAGAGAGCCATAAGATGTTTCACATCATCTGGATGAGGATAATATTTATGCTCTCTCACTCCATCTACGTTGACATATCGTCCATTAACTTCGACCTTATAGGCTCCTAAAGGGCAGTCAATATCAATGACTAAACTCGTTTGTACTGCTTTGTGAAGCTTAAAAATATCTTCTTCACAAAGCGTATCTTTTTCTAACAGTTCATACACTATATCAATAGCACGGGCATGTCCCACAACCTCTTCATGCTCTTTTAACGTAACACCCGAAACGGTTAGCCCTTCTTCGATAATAAAAGCAGTATCTCCCAAAGAGACAGTATTTCCCTCAATGGCATTCGAGGTATAAACCCACTCTGCTTTTAAACGCTCTTTGAGGGCAGTTTTTTTGTACGTTGTTAAGCCCTTATACGCCTTAGAGTTTTTTGTTATTGTATCTAGTGGTTTCACTTTGCAATTCCTTTGAGAAACTCTAAGAGTTCACTTTGAATATATTGATAATTATAGGCAATTATTATCAATATATTCAATAAATTTTTTTCTACGCTATAATAAACTAAAACACACCTTGGAAATTTACTATGACCAAAGAACATATTTCAAATGACACTATATGACCTTTGTAGTGGTAGGAAATGATGCTGGTGGGGCTGAGCTTCTTTGTACTTTTATCAAAGAAAACTTCAACCGTGCTTCATGGCATATCTTCACACACCCCTTATCTCCCATGGATACCATTGCACAAAGAGAATCTTTACATGTAAGCATTATTGATGATGTCAATAAGCAACTACAAACTCTTAGCTTTGATGCGCTACTTTTTACAACAGGATGGCAAGAGAAGCCCGAACGTGAGTTTCTAAGATATACAAAAAAACATCATATTCCAAGCTTTGCTTTTTTAGACCACTGGAGCAATTATCGAGAGCGTT
>JAYEGP010000259.1:0-1853 GCA_034659135.1 Campylobacterota bacterium | reverse complement strand
CTAACTTTTTGACTCTTCGTAACTAAACATCTCTTCAGTAAACGTGACGACTTTATTTCTACCTGTGTTTTTAGCTTCATACAGTGCAGTATCAGCATACTTGATAACTTTCCAGATTGAATCTGCATCATTTGGAAAGCTTGCAATACCGATACTAATGGTTTTTTGGATCGTTTCTGTACCGACATTGAATTTTGTTTCATTAAACTGTTCTTGTATCTTATTAGCTATGTTTATAGCTCCCTCATTGGTGGCATTATGAAGTAGTATTGTGAACTCTTCACCCCCATAACGAATGGCAAGATCAGCAGCTCTAATATTAGATGTTAGAATATCTGCGAGTCCTTTGATGACAATATCACCAGCATCATGACCGTAGTTGTCATTGACCAATTTAAAGAAGTCAATGTCAAGCATGAGTACAGAGTAGGTCCCTTTATCACGTATGGTTTGGCTCATAACCTTGTCAATAAACTCTTCAAGGAAACGGCGGTTATAGAGTTTTGTCATTCCATCACGAAGCGAAGAGTCTCGCAGTTGATTCATTAGTACCCGACTCTCAATGACAGGTTTTGCGGCTTCAAGGTAGTTTTTAATACTGTTGGTGTCTGCGTGTAATTTTCCTAAGCTTTCAAGATCATTGGCAAAAAGTGTTATGGACAAGACGATGGAGTCATTAATAGCGAAAGGAATACAGATGTATTCAAGTTTCTTCGCATTACAGTTATCACAAAGATTAGGAAAGTCACTTGAAACAACATCGCTATCGGTTCTATAGGCCCGACATTCATTAAGGTCTTCCATAGGGATTGTACATAATCTATCTTCATCTGTTGTATGAATAAGCTCACGTGTTAAATGATCTTTGTTAATCTCAAATATAGTGAAACTTTTGATCTCAAATTTTTCGCTAATAATATGAACTAAACGGTTATAAATATCATTTTTGTCTCTATCAAGCTCAATGGTCTTTTTAAATTTATAAACATCTGCAAGCTCTTTAATAATGATCTGAGCCTCTTGAAGAGGGTCTTCATGAGAGAGTTTTGACTGTGTTAAAAATGTGGTTAAGTTAGTTTTTATCTGCCCAAAGGTCTCTTCCATTTTCGAGAAAAGATGATTAAGACGTTCCGTTACCACAGCACCTTCACCTTGTAAGCTTGTCTCAAACCGGTAGCTAAAATCTCCTCTGTAGGCTTTATCAACACCTTCTTTTAAGGTTTCAAAGTGTCTGATAAATGGTTTAAGGTAGTGGTTCGTGATAAGAATTGCAATGACAATAAACACGATATTTAAGGCTAGAATTTTTAAAAGTGTAATGCTCCCAGAATCACGAGTGTCACTAATATCAAACTCCATACTAATAGCACCTAAGACAGTGTTTAGAGGTACATTATGGCAGCTAAGACAGT
Source organism: Campylobacterota bacterium (assembly GCA_034659135.1). Classification (GTDB taxonomy): domain Bacteria; phylum Campylobacterota; class Campylobacteria; order Campylobacterales; family Sulfurimonadaceae; genus S010-53. The sequence goes on along the minus strand of JAYEGP010000259.1, from coordinate 441 downwards.
TCGTATCATCAGCTGAGGCAATATAAGGAATACTTACACGAAGGTGAACACCCTTTGAAGATTCATAGATCTCTTCAACGGTTTCTCCTGAACTGATAACTTGTTTATCAATAGCATCACGTATAACTTCATTTTTAAAGCCTTCTCCGTACTGTTCATTGACAGCGGGTGCACGGACAATCCATAACTTATCAACATAATTGTTATGAGTCATCCGATCAAGAAAATATTGACGGTTATCCATACTACCATTGACCATATGTGCAGTCAGGCTATCACGAACGATTGAAGCGGTCATTTTAGCTTTTTCTGTAGCACTCTCGAGTGAGTTTGCTCGAAAATTGAAAGCGACATTGAGGAGTGTTGCAACCAATAAGGCCGTCAACATTATAATAAGAATAAGAGTAAATTTTACATTAGTTTTCATGAGCGCTCTTTTTT
>JAYEGP010000258.1:0-9607 GCA_034659135.1 Campylobacterota bacterium | reverse complement strand
GAGCCATAACTTCAATAAACCCCTATAATAAGTACTTTAATATGCTAATAATATTTATATGGTAACCATATGGTAACTACACCTCTCTTTCAAAAATTTATGAGAAAAATTTAATTCTTTATAACATAGGTATTATTACGAAGTTTTTCTTTTGGTAATTCGAGATGAGCTAGGGCATAAATCTTTACAGATGACGGAACGCTATGCGCATCTGATGCCAAAGGATAGGCATCTTAAGACAAATGAGTTGTTTGGAGAGTTCTGAATGTATAAAGAGATTCTATCTTGCTCTTTTCACAGTATTCCAACATTCTCAGGAGACTCAAGAAAAGTCTCAACCGTTTGAATAAACATCTCTTGAAACTCTCCCTTCGGTACCATCCTTTGGGCTTTTTTGCAAAGTGCCTGTAAGGTATACTCAACATGAACACTAAGAATGCGTTCTCCAGAAAGAGTATAGTCTTTATAAATCAGCATCATCGCCTTATATGCACTCATCTTTCCTAGTCTGTGCATATCACTTCCCTTGGTACCGTACTTCACTCTGCTGTATAAAAAATACATTAAAAAGAAGCGGGCTTTGATCTGGTCTCTCTCGATATAACGTGGCGGTTTCATCCTGATACTTTATGACGAAATGAAAGAAATTAGCTGAAATATTTCATTGCGTCATATCATTAGGATTATGATTTTACATCTCGACCTCGATAGTTTTTTTGCTTCTGCTGAACGTACCCGTAATATTGATCTTGTAGGGAAACCTCTTATCGTCGGTGGACGGGGTGATCCCTTGATCTTTGATGTGAAGCCTGCCCAAGAGAAAAAACTCATTACTCTCAATCATGGTGCCTTTGTCCCCTCGCTCTTTCATGCTAAACATGATGCTTCACAGTACTTCTTTGAAGAGAATCGAGTACGTGGTATTGTTACGACTGCCAGTTATGAAGCCAGACGTTGTGGTGTCAAGACAGCGATGAGTATCCGTGAAGCGATAGCACTCTGTCCTGAAGCAATCTTACTGCCTCCTGATCATCTGCTATACCATACACTTTCACATGAGCTGATGGAGCTACTACGTAACGAGATTCCTTTAGTGGAACAGTATAGTATCGATGAGATATTTGGTGATCTTCACGGCTGGGTGGATAACAAGAGTGTGTATCCTTTTATACAAGCACTTCAGCAGAAGATCACTGATGAGTTATGCTTACCAGTCTCTATTGGAGTCTGCAAGGCTAAGTGGATAGCAAAACTGGCTACCTCTACATGCAAACCTTATGGTCTTAAAATCGTCTATGATGATGAGATGTATGACTTTGTAAAAGATATCCCCATTAAAGAGTTCCCCGGTGTTGGACGTGCCTTTGGTAAAAGAATGGATGCCTACAAGATAAAAACCATTGGTGAAGCGCTTCATGCTCGTAGCCTCATTGAGAGCTGGGGACGCCAAGGAAGAGACCTCTATGCCAGACTCTCAGGCAGTGATGGTGAAGGTGTTCATCCCAAGCAGTCTCGTAAAGGTATTGGGATGAGTCGATCTATGGATCACCCTATTCTATCACGCAGAGAGTTTTACAGACGTGTCTCGGTGATGGTGCGACACTGGTCACATACCATCATGCGTTTAGGCGTTAATCCGACGACCTACTTCTTTGGAATCGGATATGAGCATCACTACCGCTCTAAAAAGCAGTATACGACCTACAGAATTTTTAATGAAGCCTTTATTCAACAGTATGCCAAAGAGAAGTTTCAAGAGCTTGATATCTATCCTAATCTACCTGTACGTTATATCTCCATGTCAGCTACTAAGTTTTTACATCATGATCCTAAAACAGTGAATATCTTTGAGTATGAGAACGATGTAAAGATGCAAAAGCTCACAGCGGCACTCTCAAAGAGCCGTGAGAAGTATGGGATGGATATTAATAGGAGTGGTAGAGAGTTGGAAGATCATTGATCTTCTCATAGTTTTTGTATAATTTAAAATACAGAGGAGCCGTTGTGAAAACCGTACAACACAAAGCAGTTGAAGATCTCCACAGCTTAGCAAATCCAGAGATGATGCCTGATTACATGCGCTTTTTTAAAACAGGCAAAGAGGACTATGGTGAAGGTGATAAGTTTTTAGGCATTAAGATGCCTGATATTCGTAAAGTTATCAAACAGATCAACAACTGGGATTTGGTTGATGTCACGGCTCCTCATGTTGTAGGCGCTCATCTATTAAACAGAGATAGAACTGTTCTTTATGAATTTACACATTCCGATGATCTTTGGAAAAAAAGAATCGCTATCATCAGTACCTTTGCTTTTATCAATGCTCATCAATACGATGACACATTAAACATCGCTGATATTCTTCTGCACGACACCCATGATCTAATCCATAAGGCTGTGGGTTGGGCGATACGCAATGTCGGTATTAAAGAGTTACATGTAGAACTGGATTTTCTTCAAACTCGATATCAAAAGATGCCAAGAACCATGTTACGCTATGCCATTGAGAAGTTTGATGAATCTTTGCGTCTGGATTATCTTAAAGGACGTATTTAAAGCAATAGAGACACCACTACCTAAGGTCAGTTTAGTATTGGAGGCATTGACAATAAAGGTAGCATCGGGCTCTTCAATAAGGTTGCCTTGTTTTATGTTTAGATGATAGCTCATCTAAAAGAGTCCATTGGCTTGAGGAACAATACATTGTGACGTATTGTTTGCAGGAGCGTTAACAAAGCTAGAGACCTCATACGCTTGCATTAAATCAGGACTGTACTGTTTTAGTAAGGGTAATATGGCATCCGCTTCTGTTATCTCCTTATCAAGCCATAGCTTCCAATCCTTACTGTGAAGGATCACAGGCATTCGATCATGAATGGGTTCCATCAGGGAGTTGGGTGTTGTGGTGATAATGGCTGAAGAGGTGATGATCTCACCACTACTATTGTCATGCCAGGTATCATAGATACCTGCCAGTGCAAAGTAATTACTATCGGTAGGGGAGATCCAGTAGGGTATTTTATATTTACCCTCTTGTCGCCACTCATAAAACCCGTTAATGGGGATAAGAGCGCGTTTATGTATTATAGATTCTCTAAAAGAGGGTTTTTGAATGATAGATTCTGCTCTGGCATTAATTGGTTGAAGTTTTTTATCTTTTGCCCAATGAGGGATCAGACCAAATCTCGTGTATTCATAACTTCCCGTATTTAGAAGGCTAGCCAGTGGCTGAGAGGGTGCGATATTGTAGCTGGGATGAAAGCCTAAGGTATTATCAATATAGGGAGTTACAAAGTTTGAGAGTGCCACTTTCCATTGAACATCGTCAAAGAAACCAACACGTCCACACACCGTGTTTTATCTACCTATTTTAAAAGCGATATTATCGATAAGATATTCGTGATGGCGCTGCTTGCGTCGGAAGAGTTTACTTAGTAATTTTTTCATGGCACTAATATCGGTATTCTATGGGATTGATTAAGCTGCATTGTGACTTAAGGCATCAAGTACCTTCTCTCCATAGCGTGCTATAAAGTGATCCAGACTTAACATCTTTGTTGCTTCTTTGCCATTAAACATTTAAAAAAAATAATAACTGACACATTATGTCATTAAATCAATCTATAGTTTTGAATCTGAAGTAAAAATCATCACAATTAAGTTAGATTTTAGTAGAATGTGTAAAATTAATACTCTACATATACAATTAAACAATGGATAACAATGTTAAAATGGATTAAAATTGATATAAAAGCTTCCACAGAAATGAAACCACCTTTTTTTATGGGGTCTATGTTAAGAGGTGCTCTTGGGGTAGCTCTTAAGCGTGTTGTTTGCATCAACCCGAAGTATATATGTGAAAACTGTTTTGCTAGCAAAGAGTGTCTCTATTTTGAATATTATGAAGATAAAAACGTTTTTCATAAATTTCGTCTTGGGATGACTCTTGCACCTGAAAACTTTAATTTTTCTCTTTATCTTTTTGAAGATGCCGTATCAACTTTACCTTATATGCTTTCAACGATCAAGAAAACTTTTGAAGAGGTGGGTTTTGGTAGAGAGCATAAAATAGCAAAAATTTCAAGTATACATGCCAATGATACGCTTGTTTATAACGGTGCTGACTTTTTATCTCTTGAGACAATTACACCTAATCATCTTGAGATTGACAGATTTGCTCAAGAGGTCATTTTAGAATTTACTATGCCACTTCGAATTAAAGAAGCCAACAAAATTGCTGGAGAAAGTATACAGCTTCATACGCTTATAAATAATATACATAGCCGCTACCTTCAAATCAAAGGTGAAGAGACACGTAAACTTGGATACAAGGTTCAAGGTGAAATTGTAAAAAGTACGTTGAAGTTTGTTGATACGGAGCGTTATTCCAATAGGCAGCGATCTAAAATGAATATGGGAGGATTAAAAGGGATGTTACACATAAAGGGTCTCGATAAACAGAGTTATGTTTACTTGAAAATAGGCGAAATTATAAGTGCCGGTAAACAGACGGTTTTTGGATTAGGTAGTTATACATTGAAGGAGGTGAAATGAGTCAGTTTGATGATTATTTTGACATGAGGTATATCGATTTAAAACCCGATATGACTTCATTAGATACATTGCTTAAAAATGATGATAGATATCTGTTAATAGCAGGAGATTTTTTTGGTATACAAAAGTTTATATTTGAACAGTTGAGTACTACAAATGCTAGTAAGGTTTTACGTGCAAAATCAGCATATATACAGATATTTACTAAAGTTTTAACCTATTATATTTGTGAGAAACTCACTATTAAAAGTGAGCATGTTTTAACATCAAATGCAGGAAAATTTGAGATTCTATCACCTGTGATTGATGAAGAAAAAATCCAAGAGATTCAAAAAGAGCTGGATTACTTTTTTCTCAAGAATTTCTATGGATTAAGTGGCATAGGTGTAAGTACAATGTTGTGTGAAGCCAATGATTTTAAAAAGCCTAAACGTTACCGTGCTTTACGGGAGGCTCTCGCAGAAAAAGTTGAACTTAAAAAGTTTGCAAAATTTGATCTGAACCATCACGATCATGAAATGGTATATATGGCAGATATTGACAATCAATCTTTATGCAAGATTTGCAATATCAGAAAAATTGACCATGAGCACTGTGGGTTGTGTAATGATTTCGTAAGAATGGGTGAGCGATTAACAAAGTCGAATTTTTTCTGTATCTCTAAAGGCGATGGTGACATAGAGATTTTCGCCAACTACTACATTACCTTTTCTGATACCAAAGGGGAGGTTATTGAAACGTTTGATATCTCCAAAGAGGGTAAAAAGAGTAATAAGCACTGGGCGATTAGCTCTTATGTAAAAAGTACAGATAATAAAATTGCTGATTTTACATCACTTGCCAATAGCAGTTGTGCTGATGAAGAGCACGGCATAAAAGCACTCGGTGTCTTAAAAGGTGATGTTGATAGCCTAGGAAAATATCTTAGAGAGAGTGATGTGACTCAAAGCTTTGAAAACTTTGAGCTTTTTTCAAAAAGTATTGATAACTTTTTCTCAGTCTATGTTCCTAAAGTTTTGATGCAAGAGAAGTACCCTAATACTTATACCGTATTTTCTGGTGGTGATGATATTTTCTTGATTGGTGCTTGGGATGAGATCATTAAGCTTGCTGTTGAGATCCAAAATGAATTTAAAACCTTCATTAAAAATAAGCTTAGTATCTCTATGGGAATCATTGTAACTAAGGCATCAACACCCGTGGCATACCTTGCCAATATCAGTGAAGAGAAACTAGAAGACTCTAAGACTATTGATGAGGATAAAAATGCCATTTCGCTCTTTAATGAGACGGTGAAATGGAGCAGTTATACCCATCAGCGTATGGTGATTTTAGATCTTATGAATGAGCATGCAGATTATGTTGATAATACCTCATTTTTGTATCGCTTACTAGAACTGATAAAGATGCGTCAAGAGATTGATAAAAATCCAGAAAACAGCATGTGGAAATCAAAACTTAATTACAGTTTTAGACGTAATGTTTTTGAAGCTATAAAAAATGATAGTACGAAGATGCAAAAAGCAGAGCAGTTTTTCAAAGCGGTTTACGAGATGATAGAGAAGCATCCCAATGAGGCAAAAATGATTTTAAGTGAATTTATTTATACAAGGAGAGAGGTAGCATGAAACCAATAGTATTAAATTATAAAGAAGATGTTGAATTATTCAACGACACCGCCTTAGCATGGGCAAAAGAGATCTGTGGTGATGGAAGAGAGTGTCGAGTGAAATCTACACAACTGAGAAACTTTTATGAGAAAGTTTTGGAACTTTATGAAAAGAGTGAAAAAGAGGATTTTTCTGAAGTCTTACCTTTTGTGAAAATGTTAAATTCTAAAGTGAGTTATGCCTTAGGACGTAAACATGTATCTCATGAATTCGAGACATTCATGAATCAATGTGTCGCACAAGTGCAAACGAAAGAGCAGTTGAAAGTTTTTAAACTTTTTTTTGAATCAGTTGTTGGATTTTATAAAGGAAAATAATCATGAAAATAGTAAAAATAACAGGACAAGTAGAACTTTTAAGTGGATTACACATTGGTGGCGGTGATGATACGATGAAAATTGGTGGTATTGATAATAGCGTGATCAAACATGCTAATGGAGGTGAACCTTATATTCCTGGTAGTTCACTTAAGGGAAAAATGCGTTCACTTTTAGAGTGGCACTATCATCTTGTAGGCTTAGGAGATGGGAAGCCCTTTAGCTCTAAATTATTAAATAAAGTATTAAATGCGGATGATAAAACCAATGCTGAAAACCTTTTAAAACTTTTTGGAGACTCTAGTGAAAGTAATGAATTTGGAATCACCCGTATCAGTGTAGGTGATTGTAATCTTAATCAAGACTCTAAAGGTATGGAACTTAGTGAAGCAAAATATGAAAACACGATTGATCGTCAAAAAGGAACCGCAGCACATCCACGACAAAGTGAACGTGTTCCCGCAGGAGTGAGTTTTGATTTTGATATTCGCATCAAAGTTTTAGAGGAAGATAGTGAAGAGGAGCTTATAGCGATGCTCAAACAGGGTCTAAAGCTTGTAGAAAACGACTACCTAGGGGGTAGTGGATCTCGTGGTTATGGACGGGTGCAGTTTAAATTGGATTAGGGAGCTGTTATGATATTGTATAAAACAACCTTAACACCGACAGCTCAGTTTGCAACGACACTTAAAGGTGATACACTTTTTGGTCAGCTCTGTTGGTCTATTGTTCATGCTTTTGGAAGTGAACGTTTAGAGACACTTCTACAAACTTACGATACCAAGCCTTTTTTAGTCGTAAGCGATGCCTTTGCGGTAGACTATCTGCCGAAACCAAAGATGCCAGCACGTTTTCTAAATGAAAACAGTGAACAGAAAAAAGCGAACCGTAAAAAAGTATGGTTACATCATGAAGCACTGTATCAAGGTGCCTATAATGAAGCCAAGAGTGACAAAGAGGTTCAAAACAGAGATAGCATCCATAATGAAGTGCATAATGCTATCAATTATAAAACCTTTAACACCGATAAAGAAGGATTTGCTCCTTATAGTGAAGCCGTGATTGACTATAGCCCAAAAGATATCTATCTCCTTATAGATGAGAGTCAAATAAGTCTTGATGAGCTAGTAAACGCATTGACGCTCATGAGCGAATATGGCTATGGAAAGAAGAGTAGTATTGGGAAAGGACGCTTTGTCTTTTCAGAGCTTAAAGAGTATGCCTTAAACCCTAGTTCTAAATCCTATATGACACTCGGTCCTTCAAAGCTTGAGGGGATAAATCTGGAGTACTGTTTTTATGATACCTTTGTACGATTTGGAAAGTTTGGCGGTGATCGTGCTTTTAAAAATGCTTTTAAAACACCACAACTACTAGCAGATAGTGGCGCTGTTATTCAGTTTGAGACATCAAAAGAGTTAGAGTATATCGGTAAAAGTATTTGTAATCTTTCATCAGCATATAAAGATGCAGTCCATCAAGGTTATAGTATTGTTCTACCGATTAAGGAGCTATCATGATTCAGTACCGTCTTAAACTCACTGCTCTGAGTCCGATTCATATTGGTGCAGGCGAAGATTATGTTCCGACAAGTTATATTATTAGTGATGGGTATCTTTATGAGTTTGATGAGCAGAAGTTTTATCATAAACTTTCAGATACATCAAAACAGCGTTTTAGCACTACTGTTGGTAATGGTATTGACGCAATAAAGCGTTTTTACAGTGATGAAAAAGAACTTGCCAAATCCTTAGCACTACAAAAGATTTCGATTTCAAAAATAATTGAAAATATCTATTATAATAAAAATGAGCATCGTAAAACAGATAAAAAAGCAAAAAATGCTCTAGAAATTGAGAAAACAATAAAAGAGAAAAATTCACATCGTGCCTACTTGCCAGGGAGCTCACTCAAAGGAGTTATCGAAACAGCACTCGATATCTATCAGCCAAGAAGCTCAAACGATGAACGTCAGCAGTTGATAGTTTCTGATTTTCAACTGATTGAAGGAAGTACAAAAATTGGCTATTCCAAACGTAAGCATAAGTATAAAACTGCTGATGGAAAAGGAATACCAAATTTGCTTGAAGCGATAAGCTCTCAAAGTGAATTTGTTGGAACTATCAGCACAAAACAGGTAGATCATGCCCCTAAACCTCCAAGTTATGACACGATAAAGGAGGCTTTATGTTCATTTATAGAGCGTGTAGATAGTGATCATTATGCTAAGTACAAGACAAAACATTCAGGGGATGAAAAAAGTTTCGTTTTTCGCATTGGTAAGTTTGTAGGTAAATCTTATATGGTTCCACATCCAAGAAGAGACGATAAAGATCCTGTAACCCATTCACTTTTTACAATGGATGACTTGGTCTTTGAGCCTTTTGGCTGGGTAAGCTGTGAGCTTATTGAAGAATCAGAGTACCAAGAATATATCGATAAATATAGAAGTGAATTGCAAGAGGTAAAAACAAAATATAGCGCTTATCATAAAGAAAAAGAAGAAGCCAGAAACGCCCTAAGGCAAGCCGAAGAAGAAAAACGAAAACGTTTAGATGAGGAGAGCGCTAAAAAAGCGAAAGAAGAAGCTGATGAACGAGAAAAGTTAGCCGCTATGAATCCTGTAGATAAACTAATCTATAGTTACTCAGATACAGCAATATTAGTCAATGATATGAGATCAGGAGCCATAGAAAACTTTGAAGATATTAAAGTGGAGTTGGCAAAAAAAATCAAAATAGTGCTACAGAAAGATTCAAAAACTTGGGCTAATGCAAAACAAAAAGCATTGAAAAGAAAGCAATACATTCAAGAAATTCTTGAAGAGTAGTTGCTTTCATCAATGTATAGGTTAATTTAGATAAAATTGATTTTTATAAAAAAGTTAAATTTTCAAAAAAATCGTATCAGTTTCGCTTAAGGTACGATTTTATGAAAAACAGGGCTTTGCAAGGGGTGATTTTGCTCGAAACAGACATTAAAGCTTTACTTAAGTTTCGAGAGTTTTTTGAAAGCCCCTAATTTAGGTTGTTTGACGTACTATTGTTGCTATTACATGTAGACCCG
>JAYEGP010000257.1:0-9615 GCA_034659135.1 Campylobacterota bacterium | reverse complement strand
GCTCGCTTCTCATTGAGCAGATCAAAAACAGAAAGGGTGGCTTCAAAACGCTGATCATCAAAATTACGCATATAACTCAGTGCGATGTTTACAAAATGCTTCTCATCGACATCTTGTGATGGAATATAGGATTCAAGGGTACTGTTATAGGTGTACCAAAATTTTGAACTCAAACCGTAATTCCACTCATAGTCAAGAATAAGATTAGCGATAAGATCTGGAAACTCCTTTATGGTGTCATCATACTTTTGTGTATTGTGAAATTTCATCTTGCTGTAAAAATTATAAGCAAGATTCGCCTGAACATTTAGCGAGGAGAAACGGCTTGCCGTTTCGAGTTCTACACCGGAGCTTTGAATCGAATTACTTGAAAATTCAGTCGTACCCGCTTGTATAAAACTGCCGACATCAAACATATCGATGTAATAGAGTGTTGATTTGAAACTAGTGTGAAACTGTTTATAGATGTATGAGAGCTCATAGTTATCTGATTTATCAATAGGGATATCTGGATTACCTTTGATAAAGGAGTTATCCCCATTAGAGTAGAGTGAAAAGTAACTCGGAGCCATAGCCGCTCTGGCGTACTGTAACTTCACGATATTTTCATCATCAAGCTCATGAATCACTGCCAGTCGTGGGGAGATAAGACCCTCATCAAGATCACTGACATAATCGTATCGAAGATTACCAACGAAGGTGGTCTGCTCATTAAGTTCATAATAATCCTGAATCCAAAATGAGAAGATGCGTCGAATGACATTGGGCAGTAACTCTCCTACATCACTCGGGGTGTCAAATACCTCACCGGTGACTAAATTCTGGGTAGCTCCATAGTCATTTTGAATTAAATGCGAGTACAAATAGCGTGAACCCATTAGAATCTGATGATCGCCTATCTGCTTTTTTATCCCTGCCATAGCATAGAGATCGCGCTCTTTTAGGTGCATGTCATTATAGTAGTCCGTGCCTAAGCCCTCAGGAACCAAAGGAAAGCCTTTGGGAAATACATAAGAATCATCTACCTTTTGTTCAAACTCAAAGAGTCCCAGTCTGGTTTCAAGATCAAAAAGATCAAAAGAGCTGTTATGACGTATTTCTAGAAGATCTCTTGTATCGGTACGGACCCAGCCATCTTGCAGTGGCGGCTTAAAAATACGTGCAATTCCAAGACTCGGCTCAATGGCATATTGTAAACGTTCATAAGAGATTTGCCATGAACCTAAGCCTACATGTAAACCGATGTCGTAGTGCTGACTTCCATTTTGTAGCGCTGATGGTGCATAGGTGCCATAGCCATAGAGTGTTCCCAAATCTTGTGTAATGGGCTGTTTGAAGCCTTTGTCACTAAAGAAGTTCGCTCTAAAATCAACCGATGTCTCCTCTTCAGCGTAATGAAGCATCACACCTGACTGCATGTAGTCATGACCCTCATCATGATACTTATAAGCGCCCCAGATCTGATTTTCACCCTTCTTGGTCACAATATTGATCAAAGCAGCATAAGCACTCAAACCATAAAGCGCTGAACTAGCACCCCTGATAATCTCAATACGATCAATGGCATGTACTGGTAATTGAGGATAAAAACCATAACCAGCGAGTTGCGAAAAGAGAGAAACACCGTCAATAGAGTAAAGATACTTCAGAGGATCAGAAATCTTACGTGAGTTGGCTCCAAAAAAGCCCGGTACCATATCTAATACAGTGGGATTAAAATTGGTGAATCCCATCTTTTCGAGTTGATCGCCCTTAATGATACTCACAATACCTGGCGTATGGTCTATGTTCAAGCGGTTTTTGGTAGCGATGGTAGTTACCTCGTCTAGTAAAGACTCCATTGATTGCAAGGAGTCATCGGATGCAGTGAGGCTATATGTAAAGAGGGTTAATAAAGATACAACACGTTTTAACATAGGTTCCAATTCGTTTAAAGTCTCTAATCCTAATTGTATTTAGATTACATCTTACTTAAAATAGCCAATGAATGTCACTTCGACTTGTGATAAAACAGACTTATTGGCTTTTACGCTATTATTATACTTAAGGATTTCAGATGGATAGAAGACATTTTTTAACAACGAGCGCACTCGCTTCAACCGCGCTACTTTTAGAAGGATGTAATGATAGCAATCGACAAGCCATAGATTACTCAAAACATCCTGGACCAAAATCAAAAGATCACAAAAGTGTAAATGTCAACAAAAGCAGAAAGATTACTTTAAAACTTGCCACAAGTTGGCCAGCACATTTTCCTATTATGGGAACGGGGGTTGAGCGTTTTGTGCAGAGTGTGAAACGTGCTAGTGGTGGCTCCTTAGAAATCAAGTTATTTCCAAAAAACACCCTTATCCCTGCCTTAGCTGTTTTTGATGCGACCTCTAGCGGAGAGATTGATGCCTTTCATTCGGGGCCGTATTACTGGAAAGGTAAGAACAGTGCCTTTTCTCTCTTTAGTGGCGTGCCTTTTGGCTTTACGGCCGAAGAGATCAACTCTTGGATGATGTTTGGTGAGGGTATGAACATGTGGCGTGAGATGTATGCCAAATATAACCTCTACCCCTTTTTAGGGGGTAACACTAACATACAGATGGGAGGATGGTTTCGAAAGCCACTCCATTCTCTTGAAGATATGAAGGGTCTTAAGATGCGAATTCCAGGTCTTGGAGGTGAGGTTTTCTCTGAGCTTGGAGTGAATCCTATCCTCTTACCTGCGGGAGAGATCTATACCTCACTTGAGCGTGGTGTTATCGACGCTACAGAGTGGGTTGGACCGGCACTCGATCTGAAAATGGGTTTTTATAAGGTGGCACCGTACTACTACTCAGGTTGGCATGAACCGGGTTCTGTTTTAGAACTCACCTTCAATAAACGTACATGGGAAAAACTCTCCGATGAGCATCAGGCAATCATCGAGATGGCAAGTGCAGATATGAACAATAGAATGATGGTTGAATTTCATGCCGAGAACATCAAAGCCTTAACAACATTAAAAGCCTTACATGTAAACATTAATTCCTATCCACAAGATATTATTGAAGCGGGTAAAATTGCCCTTGTTAAGGTAACACAGAGACTTGGAAGTGAAAACCCTGACTTTAAACGGGTTTATGAAAACGCTGAAAGTTACTTAAAACTCTCACGCGCTTGGGATGATGTAAGTTTAAAAAACTTTTTGAATGTACGTTAAAGTGACACTACCGTTTTACGGTAGCGTGATTACACCCGTCTAGCATAATGCGATCTTCTTCAAATATCTGTATCCAGTCAAATATGTCTTCTTCACTCAAGGTGCTGATAGGCTTTTTGGACTCCGTATTGATATGATCCCAATCTGCTTTATTTAGTAATCTTTTCGCTTCTTTCAAAAGCATGTGATGCTTTAATGGATTAATAGAACTCATGACTTCCCCTTTTCTAACAATGATTGTAATGCTAAAGTCTATCTTATTATGCTTGAATAAACTTGAAGTTGCTAGAGTTTATCTTTCGCAAAATGCGCGGCACCTAAAAGTGCTGTTTCTGGATTTAAAGAGATTTTGACCTCCATCCCTCTGAGCATCTCTTCAAAACGACCCTTACATGTAAAGCCATTCATAAAGTGATTGTTTCTTAATATAGGCAGTATTTTAGGCGCGATACCGCCACCAATATAGACACCACCAAGCGACATACTTTTTAAAGCAAGATTGCCCGCTTCTGCACCGTAGATCTCAGCAAAAAGACGTAAGGTCTCTAAACAGAGCGGATCATTCTGATTTAAGGCACATTGACTAATCATGGCACTCTTATCTTCTTCAGGCGAGAGGCTTAACATCGCTTGGGGTTGGTGTGCAAAACCGCTCTCATATAAAAACTCATATAAGGTATAAATTCCAGGACCTGATAAGATTCTTTCATAACTCACATGACCGGGAAATCGATTGCGCATCCACTTCAGCAGTGCATCTTGTTGTGAGGATATAGGAGCAAAATCACTGTGTCCACCCTCAGAGCCTATGGGATGATAACGCTCTCCATCAAAATAGAGCATCGCTTCACCCAGACCTGTTCCCGCTGCTATCACTGCCCTGTTAGCATCCACAACTCGTCCTGTCGGGTTCAGTTCAACAAATTCATCCTCCTTAAGATAGAGCATTCCATAAGCTGTAGCTTCAAGATCATTTAAGAGTTTGACTTTTTCAACAGCTAAATGCTCTTGCAGTCCTGATGTCGTAATATCCCAAGGTAGATTTGTCGTACGACAACGTCCATTGATAATAGGACCTGCTATGCCAAAACATGCGGCATCGATCTGTGAGGTCTTACATTTTTTTTCAAAAGCGATAATAACAGCTGTCAAACTTTCAAAATCACGACTTACAAATTGCTCTTGAGCAAAGATTTTAAGTTCACCACCTAGGTATTCAAAAAGAGCCAAATTGGTTTTTGTGCCACCGATATCACCCGCAAGTATCATTATGTTTTCCTTTTTATTCATGAGGTCTGAGTAGATGCATAAAAGCCTCGATAAAAGCTTCATCACTCTCTTTTGGTGAGAGATGATACATGCCATCCCAAGCCTGAGCGCGTTGCTCATCATAATTGTCTATTGCATGGTTTTTAGACCAAGAGATTCTTGCCGCGTGACCAATTAAAACATCAAGTATCAGATCATCTTCAATCTTGATGTCGGGATTCTCTCTAAAAAGTCGTGCTAAACTTTCAATAGCTTCGATATTAAGCTGACGATAATCCGACGCTTGAATACTTTGAAGTAAGGTTTCAATCGCGAGCTCAAAACTACGCTCTCCCGCAGTCGTTTCTAAAGTAAACTCTGAACCAAGACGGTTCTCGATGTTGTATTTATCACCGATGACAAGCCCATGACACTGCTGCAGTAGATGCCAGACATCTTTATAAAAGATAGGTGTCATACGTGCAATCATTCCTCTTTGAGAGCGCCAGAGTGACCAGTCATCTACATCTTTATGCTCTGGCATCAGAGAGATCGCTTTAATAGAAGCCAGATTTTTAATTCCTGATGCGTTAAGATTTTCTTGATGGCTAAGCTGTGTCGCTTCCTCTTTAAGAGAACTCAAAATTGAACGTAGATGGGAATAAATAGCATTAGGAGCGAGTGAAATCAGAAATTCATAGGCATCTCCCATAGCAAGTTGATGATCACGACTGATCTGTCCAACAAGTAACTGTACGAAGTACCAAGGACGAAGGGTCAAAATATTTTTAAAAAGCTCAGGTGCGGTACGAACAAGATGTCCTAAATGTAAAATAATCTCTTGAGTGAGTACATTTTCTGCATTATTGTTACCACAAAATTCAGCAATACTTTTAACAATTGCGGTACTCTCAAGAGGTTTAGAGAAGGTGGCTTTTTCATTATAAGCACGCCCGACCGCAAGACGTTTTTGACGCGTCACAATATCGAGCAAGGCATCTTCAAGTCTATCATCGTATTTTTTTGTAATCTCCGCAAGACGGCGAACCACTACCCAATCATGGCATAGGGTTGCTGACTCATAATGCTGCTCGGCTAAGTGCGAGAGTTTTATAGCTTCATTATCTACGAAGATCTTATAGTCTGAACCTTGTCTCTGCCATAAAATATCCAGAGCAATCGCTTTTTCTAAACGGTTTTTCTTGGTAACAATAAGTTCACTTAACACCTCATCGCTAGCGTGTTCAAGTTGATGAAGCTCTTGCAAACTTAGGGTAAAACTAAGCTCCTTGTCTTTTGAGGAGTTGCAGTTACCACGAAGATCAGCATTGATTTCAATCTCTTTTAACTCAAAATCATGCAGGTAATCAATACGTTCAACCGCCGCAGTACTTAACTGTTGCGCTATCGCATTTGTTTTAACAACAACACCCTCACTATTGCCTGTTTGTAGCTCATGTAAGAGTTCTAAAACTTCATCACGATCATTCTCTAAAAGCATATCTTCACGTACTAAAAAAGGAATGATTGGCTGTCCCGCTTGATCCCAATGTAGAGCAAGGAACTTTAAAGATGAACGAAAATGTTCCACAAGAAGTTTATTGTCATAGCTAAAATAGAAGCTTTTTGGATTAAAGTAATACGGAAGAAAAATACACTCTTCTCCACTTAAAAGGTGTAGACGCGATGTTGTGATGGTACGTGTTTCAAGCAGTGGTCGCCCACTTAGCGCTAATTTGTCGTTTTTTCCTAAAAGGGTATGAACCTGTGAAAGCTCTTGAGCATGCATGACTTTTAGAGGTTTGACCTCATCAAGTGTTTCACTCTTAAATCCGAGATCAAGAAGTTTCTGTTTCACCCCATTATCTTCAGCCAAAATAGAGACTAATGGATGTGTTGAACGGCTATGTCCTATACGGTCACGTCGATGCAGGGGATCAATATCACTAGGACGTAAGACACCATCTAAGATCATATCTGAGAGCATATAAAGACTCTGTGCCCAGACTAAGGGTAGGTTTTCATTGGGCAGACGTTTTTGACTTCCTGGATTCTCTTTTTCAGCTGCTATAAGCTCCTTAGGAACAATAAACAACTCTGGAATTAGCGCAATACCCTCTTGCTTAACAAAAAGAGGTTCGAGCTTTTTTTGCCATGCGAGAACCGCTTCATTATCTTCACGCATCAAGGCATCGAGTAAGAGATAGGTAAAAAACAGAGGCCATTCGGATTCAATATGCTCAAACTCACGTAGTTCAGAAGGCTTATAATGCAGACGGGACTCATCTTCGATACTACTTTGGTGACCATCGAGTAAAAAACGTTTACAGCCGTAATTCCCTGCTAGTTTTTTAATGACTTTATTTCGGGTTCGCTCCGCAAGCTCCTCATCTTCGATAGCGTAAGCGGGATAGCCAATAATACTTAATAGTGCCGCATCCGTCTCTTTAGAGTTAGATTCACGAGGCAAAAGCCCTCTTAATGTAAAACGTGAGCGTGCCACATCATTGGGTACCACATGAATCACCGCTTCATGACTCGCTACATTACCAAAAAGGTTAAAGCCATCCATCGCTTCAAGCGCTGCTTTGGCCATACCCACTGAACTACAGTTGATCTCGGTCTCACCATGATTAATCTTATTGCCGCGTTCCCAAATACCAAAATCTGGAGTACAGTAGGTACGACTAATGTAATGTACCATGTTCTGTACAAAGTTAACCTCATCCATGGTATAGATAAGACGCAGACCTGAAGCTGTCATCTGGGCTATCATAAGTAAAAAGAGTGAACTCGCATCAAGCTGTAAATGTCCCCACTCCCCATCACCTACAACACTAAGCGCTGTTTTTGTTCCATATTTGGCATGCAGCGCATCTAAAGGGTTTAAGGTGCTTTTAAAAGCTTCAACATGATCAGATTGCCGCATCATGGCACTAAGTAGTCCACGCATCAGTTTCACAACGCTCTGACTTAGCAGATAGCTTCGGTGATGATCAGGGTGGTGTTTACGATACGAAAGCGCAAGACCCCAGACACTTAAGATACTGTAGACATTATCACGGACCCAAGCATCCGTATAATCACCATGAGCGTTGATAGCAGTGCTTGCAGGTAAAAGCCCAGTGATTGGGTCTTGACGAGAGAGAATGATGGTGTTGATAGCGTGGTAATGTTTTTCTAAAGTGCGATTAATTTTTTCTTGATTCATGATAAAACTTATAGGTAATTTTTTTTGAGATAATAGCATAAGAAGGCTATTTGTGACGTCGTATTGGAGTAAAAAAGCACTGAAAAATTAAAAATTCATACTTTTAAGCTCTTTTTCTATGCTTTGCGCTTCAGGAAAGACCTCATAGAGCAGCGCATAAAAATCTCTCGAGTGATTCATATGCTTTAGATGACAGAGTTCATGGGCGATAACATAGTCTCTTTGTCTCTTGCTGAGTTTCATTAAGGCAGTATTGAGTGTTATAACCCCTTTAGAATTACAATTTCCCCATTGACGCTTCATCTTTCTAAAACGTATCTCTTTGGGAAAAAGCTCTATCTCTTCGCTGAGTTTCTTTACATGTAAGGGCAATAAGGCTTTAGCTTGTTGTAAATAATAGTGATCGTAACTACGCTCTAATGAAGCCTCATCTCTTACATGTAAGCCTTTTATTTTATGAGAGAGTTTGGCATGTTCATCTAAAACACTTATCTCTCCATTAAAAAGAATGGTTTCGCCCAGAGTGTGATCTAAGGTTTTTTTAGAGATTTGCTCCAGCTGTTTGGCTTTAATCCATTCCAGACGACTACGCAATAAGGCATTGATTCTAAAAGCTAGTCTCATAGGCGTCTTTAGTTTAATGGTTCCATCCGCTTCAATGGCAATGTAGCTGTTCTTATTACGGGGCTTATGCTCAACAATAACTTCAATACCCTCTATTTTAACACGTTTCAAGTCTCTCCTTGAGAGTTTCATAGGCTTCAAGTTTTTTCTCAAATGAGAGCGCGGCGTAAGCAGGAGAAGATGAGGGGAGCTTAATAATATTTAAAGTCTTAAAATTTTTACGAACAGCGTCATAAGATTTTCCTCCATTACAAAAAACAGCTGTAATATTAGGGTATTTTTCTAAAAGCTTATCGATAGGATTAACAACCGTCTCAGAAAGATTAGCATCACTAGAGTTTCCAGCTTCACGCTTTAAAGAGCCATAAGCATCCCAAAGTGCAATATGATACTGATGACAAAACGCCTTTTTAGCCTCTACATGTAAGAGCTCTACATCAAATAAAGCTGCCATGATCTTCCAAAACTGATTACGAGGATGAGCATAGTAGAAGTTATGCTCAAATGAAGCGATACTGGGAAAGGAACCTAATATTAAGATTTTCGACTCTTTATCGATTATGGGTTCAAAAGGGTGGTGTAAAATCATTACATGTAAGGAAGCGGATCAATCCCACCAGCACGTTCAAAGCCTTTTAGTCGCAGACGACAACTGTCACAAACTCCACAGGCAACATCTTCATTTTTATAACAGCTCCATGTCAGATGAAGCGGAACGTCGAGTTCAAAAGCTTCTGAAACGATCTGCTCTTTTTTAAGCGTAACTAAAGGCCGTTCAATTCCAAGACGTGTCTCATCTTTCGTCCCAAGATTAATGCTCTTTTGAAAAGAGTCAATGAAGTTCTCACGGCAATCGGGATAGCCACTACTATCCTCCTCGACCACACCAATAACAATTTTTTCTACACCATGTTTTTCAGCCAAGGCCGTTGCAATGCTTAAAAATATACCATTTCTAAAAGGCACATAAGTGATAGGTATGCCCTCCTCTATACCATGTGCGGGAACGTCTAAACTTTTATCCGTTAAAGCAGATGCACCAATGGTTTTAAAAAAATCAAGATCAATCTCATATTTTTCACTGACATCAAGTTCGTCACATATATTTCGAAAACACTCAAGCTCTTTATTTACGGTTCTTTGATCGTAGTTAAAATGCAAGGCGATGATCTCATACCCTTTTTCTTTCATCATGTAGGCACTAAGCGTGGAATCCATACCACCACTCATAATACAGAGTGCTTTTTTACTCATAGGTCACTGTCCATTTTTAAATTATGCAAGTATAGCTATTGAAAGTGTAATTTTCTATAAGTTGGTGGATTTAATCTCGCTAGTCAAT
>JAYEGP010000256.1:0-9623 GCA_034659135.1 Campylobacterota bacterium | reverse complement strand
TCGCCATGACGCCACTCGAATATGCCATAACAGGTTTATGTTCACTGAGACGTTTAATAGCATAAGCAACCTCTATAGAGGGGGCAATAGCTCCGCCGGGAGAGTCAATATCAATAAGCACCCCTTTAATAGCATCATTCTTTTGCGCTTTATCAATCTGATCAAGAACTTCAGTGACTTCAAATATCGGACCCGTTAAAGAGATACTCTGTAGGTTAGCCGGAGCGAGTTGTTGCTCCGTACTCGGTGCAAATATAAGATAGAGTATGAGTAAAAATACCATTGCCTTGAAATGATTTTGAATAAATTTAATCGTTGCCGTGATGGGTAAAAAAAGTTTTTTTAAACCTTCCATTTAGAGTGCCTTTCTTCCATTAATATAGACGGATTTTATCGGGTATTGGTGTAAGAGTAAATGAAGAGCAAGTTGTTCATTGGGAGTCTCATCAAGCTCTAAGATTAGCATATCAGCATTTTTACCCACCTCAATGGCTCCTGTATTTAGACCAAGTGCTTTGGCTGCCTTACATGTAACACTTTCAATGAGCTGTTTTGCAAAAGGAAGTAGCTCTTGTCCGTGATGCATAAAGAGGGCAATTTTCATCTCTTCAAAAAGGTTAAGTGTATAGTTTGAACTGAGCCCATCGGTTGCACAGAGCCAATCTACATGAGCCCTCTCGAGGGTGTCGATATCAATAGCACCATTACCTAAGAGACGGTTTGAAATAGGACAGTGAATGACATGATGTCCATCACTATGAAGCTTTTGAAGTTGTGTTTGAGAGGCTTGGACGACATGTGTCATGAGACTTGGATAGCCCTCAAAAAGGCTTAAAAATTCATCTGAAGTATTGACAGAATACTCTTGTTGTAAAAACTCTTTGAAAAAAGGTACAAAGTCACCACTGTTGTTCTCACACCACTCTTGTTCTGCCGGAGATTCCAAAAAATGTGCTGAGAGAGGAAGCTTCTCATTTTTAGCAACTTCAAGAGCACGTTTGATCAAGATAGGATGCACTGAGTAAGGCGAGTGAATCGCAACAGCTGGATAGAATCCTTCTCGTGTAACGCTTTTAGATTCATCAAGACGTTTTAGAAAATCTCCATAAAGAGTATCGGCCATAACAGCCTGCGAACCAATAAGTTCATTGAAAAAGACAACATTTTGTGGTGCTTTTTCAGCAGCATTAAGATCGTAGCCATGCGAACTTATTGCCCCAAAGGTCGTCGTTCCAGAGTGAAGCATCAGCTCAATTGCTTTTTGCATACACGCTTCATTACATGTAGAGATGAGATCATCACGATTTTTGATGACAGAGTGCAGCCAAGGCATAAATGAGCCATATTCAAGTGTGGTTTTATTCGCACTGAATTCAAGATGGACATGGGTGTTGATAAGTCCGGGGATGATGAGTGAGTTGGGTTCGAGTTCAGTGACCTGGGCATCGGGAAAAAGCGCTTTGAGCGTCTCTATATCATCGATCTTTTCAATTTTTTCATCAAAGGCGATAGCATGATTATCAAGTAACATAGCTGGCGTTAACATATAGTGGGGTTTAATAATTTTCATCTTGGGATTATAGCATTTAGCTCTTTGAAATACGATTTTATCTATAATATTTGAATTATTTTTAAATCAAGGAAATCAATGAAAATTGTCGTAGTACAAGGACCAAATCTTAATATGCTAGGTGTTCGTGAACAGAATATTTACGGACCAATGAAATTAGAGCAGATTCATGCTCAAATGAAAACATTTGCTGATGAAAATGGCTTAGAGATTGAATTTTTTCAAAGCAATCTTGAAGGTGAAATTGTGGATAAGATTCAAGAGTGCTATGGTGATGCTGATGGTATTGTTATCAATCCAGCAGCCTATACCCATACTTCGATTGCTATTCGTGATGCCATCTCAGCGGTAAGTTTACCAACGATTGAAGTCCATATTAGTAATGTGGCACGTCGTGAAGAGTTCCGTCAGAAAAACTTAATTGCTCCCGTATGTGCCTCTTCGATTGCAGGTTTTGGTCCTTTTGGTTACCATCTAGCTATGGTGGGAATGACACAGATTCTTAATGAGATTAAAGCGATGCGTGAGCAACAAGCCGCACAGCAAGCTCCTGCTCAGTAAGTTAACATGGCACTGCAGCGCTCTTTAGGCAAGAACCTTGTTCTTTACAAAGATCGTCTGTTTCCTTCACAATTTTCAAAACGTTCATCACTACGATATGTCAGTACTGTAGGTATCGGCGGAAATATTGGTGATGTGGTGCGTCGCTTCATTCATCTTGTGTATGCATTAAAGCGTTTTAGAGGTGTTGATGTGATGGAATGTAGTGTTATTTTAAAAAATCCTCCTTTTGGTTATGCTAAGCAGGATGATTTTTATAATGCGATATTAAAACTAAAAACTTCGATGACGCCGCGCCGTTTTTTAGATTTTTTATTACGATTAGAGAAGCGTTTTGGACGCAAACGCAGTTTTGCGAATGCGCCGAGAACGTTGGATTTGGATATGATTTTTTTTGATGCTAGGATTATTAAGACAGCGCGTTTAACGCTGCCTCATCCGCATTGGAGTCAACGAGAAAGTGTGGTGATTCCACTTTCTTACATGTAAGAGGTTAGAAGTGAAAGTTTTAACATTTAGCGGCAGTACTCCAGCAGAAGCATTGAAAAAAGCTCAAGAAGCAGTAGGTGATGATGCCATGCTCATTGAGACACGTCAGCTTCAAAAAAAGTCCCTTGGACAGAGCGCGCTGTACGAGATTGTTATTGGTGTGGATGAAAATACGATCAAGCTACCACAGCGAACACCAAAAAAACCACTTCAAGAGCAAAAACCTTTAACACAAGCCAGCAGTGATGTGCTGTTTAATATTTCTGAGGCAGCAAAACAGATCTCTAAAATTTCAGATGTGACACGAGAACCTCAGAAAAGCCCTTTAGAAGAGCCAAAAGAGCTTAAGCAGATTAAAAGTGAGATTAGTAAACTTGGTGATAAGGTCAAGGTGATTCAAAACATGTTTTGGGATGAGCGTCGTCCTGACATCGAAGCGATGATTCCGCCAGAGTTTTCTGAGATCTATCGTCTTGCTAGTCAAAGTGGCATGGCAAAAGAGCACTTAGATGTGATTATGGGGATGACCTTAGAGCATATGCCGCTTAAAATGAGAGAAAACTCTGAAACGGTCAAGCGTTATTTCCAGACACTTTTACGTAAGATGATTCCTGTCCGCGTGGAACATAAGCTCAAGTCTGGACAGAAAAAAGTTATTATGCTTGTCGGACCAACAGGAGTGGGAAAAACAACATCTATCGCAAAATTGGCAGCGCGTTATTCGTATCTTTTAGATAGGAAGCATAAGGTGGGTCTGGTTGTTTTAGATACCTATCGCATTGGTGCAGTTGAGCAGTTAATGCAGTATGCACGGATGATGAAACTCGGGATTGAGACTGTGGTTGATCCTCCTGAATTTACAACCGCGCTGCACTCTTTGCACTATTGTGATTATATTCTCATTGATACTATGGGCTCTTCTCCTTATGATAAAGAGAAAATTGAGACGATTTATGAATGTCTGCAAGGCAGTGAAGGCAGTTATGATATTGATGTGGTTTTAGTGATGCCAAGTTCTATTAAGTATGAAGACCTTAAGGCAACCCATGAAAATTTTGCTTCCCTAGGTGTGGACACGATGATGTTTACCAAACTCGATGAGACACGAGGTTTTGGAAATATCTTCTCTCTCGCTTTTGAGAGCAAGGTACCCATCTCTTACTTCTCTGTGGGTCAAGAAGTCCCTGAAGACCTTGTTGTTGCGAGCAGTGAATTTTTGATTGAATGCCTACTTGAAGGCTTTTCAAAAGAGAAAGCCAAATGAATCATCAAGCATCAAAACTCGAAGCATTAGTGAAAGAACGTCATAGCGGTGGATCAAAAAAGACCCGTTTTGTAACGGTTACCAGTGGAAAAGGTGGGGTGGGTAAAAGTACTATTAGTGCTAATATTGCCTATCTTCTTGCACAGAGTGGTCTGAAGGTGGCCATATTTGATGCCGATATCGGTTTAGCCAATCTTGATGTTATGTTTAATGTCAAGATCAAAAAAAATATCTTACATGTACTTAAAGGCGAGGCTAAAGTTTCGGATATTTTAATCCCTATTGAGACGAATTTAGTCCTAATTCCTGGTGAAAGTGGTGAAGAGATATTAAAATATGCTTCATCAGAGATGTTTGAGCGTTTTATGCAAGAGGCGCATGTTCTTGATGATATTGATGTTATGATCATTGATACGGGTGCAGGGATTGGTGAACATACTCAACTTTTTTTAAAGGCATCGGATGATGTTATTGTGGTTACCGTTCCTGATCCTGCAGCGATTACAGATGCTTATGCTACCATTAAATTAACGGCGCGAATACGAGATTCCATTGATGTGATTATGAATCAGGTTAATAGTGCAAAAGAGGCCAATGCGGTATTTGCAAAAATTAAGAAAGTTGCGGCGGTAAATATTGGTGAACAGTTAGCGTTGCGTCTCATTGGAAAAGTAAACTTGGATCAAAAAGTAGCGCTAAGCGTTAAAAAACGGACCCTTTTTGCAAGAGAGTACGCTTCATCACAAGCGACCCATGACATTGAAGTGATTGCAGGTAATATCGCGAAAAAATTGGAACATAATATGCTTACAACTTCATCAGACAGCGGTTTAAGCGGGCTATTTAAACGATTGATGGAACATTTTTAATCGTAATACAAGAGTAAAAAGGAGAGGATAAGAATGCGCGGCGCAAATTTTGTATCCTTTTTTACTGTCAGTGGTTTTTTTATCAGCGTTATATTCGCTCTTTTAAAAGCCCAAGGCCCTTTTGATCTCTTAGGGTATATTTTTTTAATTACCAGCTTTTTTTATCTTTTTGCGCACCTTTTTGTTGCGATGTATGTTGGAACAGTCACTATAAGATCGACATTTTTTCCAAAAAGTGGCCATGAAAAAGATTTGGATTATTTTGTGAGAGAGATCAACAGAAGAGAGTTGATTATTGATAGTGACTATGACACGATAAAGAGTGCACGATGAATTACGAAGGGTATACCAACGAGCTTAAGCATCAGTGTGATGAGTTAGCCATTGCTTATCTTCCTGCGGTAAAAGCGATGTCTTTTCGTCTAAAAGAGCGCCTGCCAAGTTCGGTTGATTTTATGGACCTCTCAGCTATAGGAACAGAAGAGTTAGTCAAACTCGCCCGTCGCTACGATGAAAAACAGAATGACTCTTTTTGGGGTTTTGCCAAAACTAGAGTGTATGGAGCAATGTTAGACTATTTACGTTCGCTTGATGTACTGAGCCGCTCAAATCGCAAACTTGTTAAACAGATTAATAAGGCTGTTGATCTCTATATGAATGATCATGATGATGAACCCTCAGATGAAGAGCTCGCCACTATTATTGGCGAAGATGTGACTAAGATCAGAGAAGCTCGTGTGGCAGCTGAGATCTACGCTGTCATGCCACTTGATGATCAACTCGGTGTTGGTGATGAGGGGGCTACTTTAGCCAAAATTGAGCGTGATGATCTTGTCGAAGTGATAAAGCATGTCTTAGAGAATTTTTCTGAGCGCGAACAGATGATTATACAGCTCTATTATTTTGAAGAGTTGACGCTCAAAGAGATTAGTGCTATTCTTGATATCACCGAATCACGAATCTCACAGATTCATAAGGCAGTCATTCGTAAAATACAGAATGAAATAGGAGATGATGATGGCTGATATCCTATCTCAAGAAGAGATTGATGCCCTCTTAGATGTTGTAGATGATGAGGGTGATGAGGCCTTTGATTCCGATGCCGACAGTGGAGGGGATGCCCTTTTTTCACAACGTCAGATAACACTCTATGACTTTAAACGTCCTAATCGTGTCTCCAAAGAACAGCTACGTGCTTTTCGCGGTATTCATGACAAAATGGCACGCTCACTCTCTTCTCAAATTTCTGCGATTATGCGCTCTATTGTAGAGATTCAACTTCACTCTGTGGATCAGATGACCTATGGTGAATTTCTGATGTCACTGCCAAATCCGACAAGTTTTAATGTCTTCTCTGTGAAGCCATTGGAGGGAAGTGGTGTTTTAGAGATTAATCCTTCAATCGCCTTTCCAATGCTAGATCGTCTACTTGGAGGAAAAGGTGAACCCTTTGAATCTAGCCGTGAATTCTCCGATATTGAACTCAGCCTTTTTGAGACCATTTTACGGGTTATGATGGGGACACTAAAAGAGGCATGGGGACCGGTAACGGATCTCTATCCCGCTGTAGAGAACAAAGAATCAAGTCCCAATGTTGTTCAGATCGTGGCACAAAATGAGATCGTTGTTATGGTGGTTATGGAGATCATCATTGGGCACAGCTCAGGGATGATGAATATCTGTTATCCCGTTATCGCTCTTGAGCCTGTTTTACCAAAACTTGCTAGTCGTGACTTGATGCTTAATGAGACAAGTTCGAAAAAAAGTCGAAACCAAGAGTTACAAGTTCTTTTAGGGGGTGCGCAAGTTCAGGTCGAAGCTGATCTTGGTGAAGCAGAACTCTCTCTTACTGAAGTGCTAGAGTTGAGCCTTGGCGATATTGTGAGACTAAAAGCCCCTGCAAATGATATTGTGACTTTGAATATTGATGGAAAAGAGCGTTTTCGAGGTGAGATTGGTTTGCGACGCTTTCGTAAGTCAGTGCAGATTACTGAAATCATAGATACTGAGAAAGATGCTGTTAAACGCGCTCTTAAAGATTTTGAATCCAAACGTAAAGAGAAACTTAATAGTGCCAAAGAGATTATACATATCGAAGAAGATGATTTCTTTGATGACGAGGAGGAAGCATAATGAAAGAGTTTCTAACACTTTTTGAAAATGAGACGATTGCAACGATTGAGAGTCTGATAGGACAGACGCCTTCACTGGATTTTAAAGCAGAAGAAGATATTTCTGTGGTATCAACAATTATTGCCCCAACGTCTTTAATTCATGCTTCAGTCAGTGGTAGTTTTGATGGAAAAGCTATTGTTGTTATGCCTCCTGCTTTAGCTACTGCCCTTGGCGATATGATGCTTGGCGGTGAGGGTGATGCAAAAGAGGATATGGATGATGATGATCTTGATGCAGCAAAAGAGATTGTTTCAAATATTTTAGGGGCATTTTCCACAACATTAACCTCTCAAGATGAACTCCCAAAACTTAGCTTTAAAGTCGAAAGTATTGAGTTTATTCCTGAAGATAAAGAAGTTGATATTGATGGCTTTTTCAAAATGGAAGTCTATAATTTTTCACTAGGATCAATCAACGCTTTGATGATGCTCGTCCTTGATGAAGCTATCTATAATGGACTCAATGCCTCACCCGAAGCCGCAGCCTCAAGCATGGGTGAAGCGACGGATAATATGAGTGCATCAGATGAAGCAGATGCTTATGTTCCAGAGAGTAAGCTTAATGATAATGAGATGAAAAATATTGCTCTTATTATGGATGTTAAGCTTCCGGTACGTGTTCGTATTGGTAAGAAAAAGATGTTATTAAAAGATGTTTTAAGTATGGATATCGGATCGGTGATTGAGCTGAATCAACTGGCCAATGACCCTTTGGAGATCTTGGTAGACGATAATGTCATTGCTCAAGGTGAAGTGGTCATTGTTGATGGAAACTTTGGAGTACAGATTACAAGCATTGGCTCCAAACGTGATAGACTCAATCAGCTTAAAGGCTAATACTCACCTTACATGTAAGGTGTGAATCTTACATTTCTTCGTTATAATATTGTCAATAATATCACAAAAAAGAGATAACTATGGAACGTCGTAAGCAGATAAAACAGGCTACATCAAAACGTTATGTTAAAGATATTAAATCCGGTGATGTCTGGAGCGTCTTTAAAATCTTGGCTGATTTTGTTCAGGGCTTTGATGAGCTTGGTGAACTCGGTCCTTCGGTTACGGTCTTTGGGAGTGCCCGCACCAAAGAAGATGACCCGTTTTATCAAAAAGCGCTAGAACTGGGTAATAAGCTAGGAAAACGCGGTTTTAATATCATTACGGGTGGCGGTCCTGGTATCATGGAAGCAGCGAACAGAGGTGCTTATCACTATAAACAGAAGATTCACTCTATCGGTCTCAATATTGAACTTCCTGAAGAGCAAGAAGAGAATAGCTACACGACAAAAGCTCAACGCTTTGATTACTTTTTTTCTCGAAAAGTGATGTTAGTGAAGTATTCCATGGCTTATGTGATCTTTCCTGGTGGTTTTGGAACACTCGATGAGCTGTTTGAAGCATTGACGCTAACGCAAACGGGTAAGATGATGGGTTCACATATCTACATTGTAGGAGTCGATTTTTATGCTCCTCTGTTAGATTTTATAAAAGAGTCCCTACTTAAAGAGGAGATGATCTCTCAAGAAGATGTTGATTTGATCTGTTTAACAGATGATATTAATTATATCGCTGCGGAGATTGAAACCTCACTCTATAATCAACTCAGCGAGCTTGAGGGCGAAGGCCTTGAGCAGACAAAATATTATAAAGCCCTCTCAGACTATTTTGTAGATCGAGACATAGGTGATAGCAAGGATTCTAAGTGATCCCTAACAATAAAGTACTTATAGGAATGAGTGGCGGTGTGGATTCTACTATGGCAACACTTATGTTGAAAGAGGAAGGCTATGAGGTAGAAGGTGTCTACATGAAGCTTCATAATAAACCTGGATATCATGAAATTCATCAAGCTAGAGCACAAAAAGCGGCTGATTTTGCCGGGGTACCTTTACATGTAATCGATCTTCAAGATGAATTTGAAGAGAAAGTATTTTTGCCTTTTGTTGATACCTATAAAGAGGGAAAAACACCCAACCCTTGTGCGCTTTGTAACCGTAACTTAAAATTTGGAGCGATGGTGCGATTTGCTGATGAGCTAGGTGCTTATCATGTGGCAACGGGACATTACATTAAAACTGATGGAAAATACCTCATTCAAGCCGATGATGATACGAAAGATCAGAGTTATTTTCTATTTTACATCGATAGTGCCATTGTGCCACGGCTTCTTTTTCCTTTAGGAAGCCGACATAAAAGTGATATCAAAGAGAAAGCTGCCTCTATTAAAGGCTTAGAAAGCTTTGCCTCTCAAGCAGAATCAAGTGAGATCTGTTTTGTGGAGACGAGTTATACGGATGTCTTAAAAGAATATACCGATGTTGATCAGGAGGGTGATGTTCTTGATATAGCGGGTAAGGTAGTGGGTAAACATAAGGGTTATATGCACTACACCATTGGAAAACGTCGTGGTTTTACGGTTAATGGTGCCCATGATCCTCATTTTGTCGTGAAAATTAATCCGCAACTTAATCAGATCGTAGTAGGAAAACGTGAGGCGCTTGAGTGTCATGGAGTGAGTATCGATAACATTAACATGTTTGATGATCGAAAATCATTTGATACGATTGTCAAATTGCGTTATCGTAATCATGGAGTAGCGTGTCATGTTGAGATTGAAAATGAGTGTGCAACCATTACGTTAAAAGAGCCCGTTTTAGGTGTGGCTACGGGCCAAGCCGCTGTTTTTTATGATGAGG
>JAYEGP010000255.1:0-9647 GCA_034659135.1 Campylobacterota bacterium | reverse complement strand
TCGTTCTCACCAAAGCTAAGCTCTTGCATAATTCCTCCCGTTTAGTAAAAATTATAATCATGTATATTACTATGATATTTTATTAATAACAATAAAACTTGAATAAAAAAGCAAATTTTGCAATAAGTACATTTTCTGTACACTTTATCTCTTGCATTTTCTCCAACAGATTTCTTCAAGAAAACAACTAAATCTAAACAACTAATAGTTTCTAAACATCATCTAGGATAAAATACGCAAAATTTTACATGTAGAACATGTTATGGAGTTTCAATGGAAATGGATGCAGCCAAATATATCTGGATGAATGGTGAGTTTATCGCATGGGAAGATGCAAAAACTCATGTTCTTTCGCATACGCTTCACTATGGCAACGGTGTCATCGAAGGAACAAAAGCGTACAAAACGGCTAAAGGTTACGCAATCTTTCGTCTTTCAGAACACACTGCGCGCTTAAAAGAGTCTGCAAAAATGACACTTATCGACATCCCTTACAGTGTCGAAGAGATGAACAGAGCACAAATTGACCTTGTTAAAATGAATAACTTTAAGGGGGACAATGTTTACATTCGCCCTTTCGCCTTTTTAGGTTATGGCGTTATGGGTGTTTATCATAAAGATGCCCCGGTTGAAACGGTTATGGCGTCTTGGGAATGGGGTGCGTATCTTGGTGAAGAGGGTTTAGAAAAAGGGATTCGTCTTAAAATCGCATCGATGACACGTCCTGCCAACACTTCAAATATGGGTAAGGCCAAAGCAACCGCTAACTATCTTAACTCACAGATGGCAAAGTTTGAAGCCATTGAGTGTGGTTATGATGAAGCGCTACTGCTCGACGATCAAGGTTATGTCGCTGAAGCGAGTGGCGCCTCATTTTTTATGGTTCAAGATGGCGTTATTGTCACACCACCGAGTGACAATGCCCTCGTTTCTATTACGCAAAAAACCGTTATAGAGATGGCTGAGAAGATGGGTTACACCATAGAACGTCGTCGCATTAGCCGAGAAGAGGTCTATATTGCCGATGAGGCATTTTTAACAGGAACAGCAGCGGAGATCACACCGATTCGTGATATCGATGCACGTATTATCGGTGAGGGTCATCGCGGCCCTATCACAGAAAAAATCCAGAGTGCATATTTTGATATCGTTTTCGGACGCAACCCAGATTATGAACACTACTTAACTTACATAGAGGAGAACTAATGGCATCAGATATGAATGACTACTTTAACAAGAAGAAAAACGAGAATAAGGGTCCAACAGGAGGCGGAGGAGGTGGTCCTAAAATGCCAAAACCACCAAAGATCGATTTTAACATGAGTGGCGGAAAACAAGCTTTAATTGTTTTTATCGTAACAGTAATCTTTTTCTTAGTCATTGCAAAACCTTTTGAGATCATCGAAGAGGGACAACGTGGTATTCTTTCAACCAATGGTAAGTATGAGCAACAAGCCCTGCTTCCAGGTCTTCACTTTATCATTCCAGTCATTCAAAAAGTCTATATTGTTGATACTAAAGTCCGTATTATTAACTATGCTGACAAGATTGAACGCTCTGGGATGGGTGAAGGTATTGGTGTGAAACCTGCCATTACTGTGTTGGATAAACGTGGACTCCCTGTTTCTATTGAACTGACCGTTCAGTACCGTATGAATGCACAATTTGCTGCACAAACCGTATCTAACTGGGGCTTTAGCTGGGAAGAGAAGATCATCAACCCTGTTGTACGTGATGTGGTTCGTAATGTTGTTGGTGCTTATGAGGCAGAATCACTGCCTATTAAACGTAATACTATCGCAACAGAGATCGAAACACTTATCGCAAAAAATGTAAGTGATCAAGCAAACTCTCCGGCTGTATTAGAATCAGTACAACTTCGTGAGATCATTCTACCTCAAAAAGTAAAAGATCAGATCGAGCGTGTTCAATTAGCGAAACAAGAAGTTGAACGTGCTCAACAAGAAGTTGAACGTACGAAACAAGAAGCACTGAAACGTGAAGCTGAGGCAAAAGGTCTTGCAGAAGCGGTCAAAATTAAAGCAGAAGGTACAGCGACAGCAATTACTATCGAAGCCGATGCTCAAGCTAAAGCAAATAAACTTATTAGTGATTCACTCTCTAAACAACTACTTGAGCTGAAACAGATCGA
The DNA here is from genome assembly GCA_034659135.1 of Campylobacterota bacterium. Lineage (GTDB taxonomy): Bacteria > Campylobacterota > Campylobacteria > Campylobacterales > Sulfurimonadaceae > S010-53. The sequence goes on along the minus strand of JAYEGP010000255.1, from coordinate 7,495 downwards.
TATGCAAGGGAAATTTAATGATGCGCTTCGTGTCAATAAAGATGCTAAGATCTTCTTAACACCTGGTGGATCAACTCCAAATATCTGGGTCGATACTAAAGACGCTCAAAAACGCGTCTCTTCAAACTAATATCATCTTTACATGTAAGCATCGAGAGTCCCTCTCGATGGTACATCTTTTGCTTACTTTAAACCAACTCAATCAGGACAATAGCTTATGCAAGATATCTTAAACCGTGTCGATTGGCAAAAATCAGAACTTCTTCCTGTTATCGTTCAAGATGTCACCAATAATGAAGTCTTGATGATGGCCTATATGAACAAAGAAGCGCTCAAACTCTCGCTTGAAACCAAACTCGCGCACTACTTTTCACGCTCGAAACAGCGAATCTGGAAAAAGGGTGAGAGTAGCCATCACCTCCAACACATTAAATCTTTTTTTATCGATTGTGACAATGACACCCTACTCATCAAAGTAGAACAAGAGGGTGTTGCCTGTCATACCGGACGACGTTCTTGCTTTTTTACGGAACTCGAAAGCGGTGAAGCAACAAGTGATGTCGAAGTCAATACTGCAGCGATGTATGGTGTTATCGATGAACTTTATCACACTATTTTAGAGCGTAAAAGTGCGGATCCAGAGAGTTCATGGACGGCTAAACTTTTTGCCAAGGGTGAAAATACCATTCTTAAAAAAGTCGTTGAAGAGGCAGGTGAATTTAGCTTTGCGGTTAAAGATGATGATGAAGACGAGATCATCTACGAGTGCGCTGATCTGACCTATCATGTTCTCGTAGCACTAGGTTATAAAAACATCTCACCCGATCGTATCAAACAAGAACTCGCCCGCCGCTTTGATATGAGCGGTATTGCTGAAAAGAGTGCTCGAGAATCATGAAAGAAAAAGTTATTGCCTTCATTGATGATTTAATCCTTTATGATTATATTCTTTTTGGGGCAGTAGCTGTACTTTTTATACTTTTTCTAATCTTAGCTATCTTACTTCGACATCGTGTAGGCACTTCAGTTTTCACCATAATGCTCGCTTTTGCTATTTTACTTCTTGGCCCAACACTGGGTTACAAAATGCTCCATGATTTTTTATTTAAAAACGACATTCGCATTACACAAATCAAAAAACTTGAATTTACTGATGCCCTGCTTCTGCGCGGAGAACTCACAAATCATTCCAAAATGGATTTTCTTACATGTAAGATTAAAGCCGGCGCCTACAAGGTTACAGGAAATATGATACCCGATATGCTCTTTCCTTTTAAACCTTTTAAAAAGGGTTATCTGAAATTAGATACAATGATAAAATCAGGTGAAACCAAATCCTTTAAACTGTTTATAGAACCGTTTCGCTACTCAAAAGATTACAATATTAGTATAGGAGCTTCGTGCAAATGACCCATTTTACCTTTATTCACTATCTTGTTTTACTGGTTGTTGCCTTACTTTTTGTCTTAACAGTCATCCTATCACTGCGAGAAAAAAAGACCAAAATTCGTACTACAATGATACTCTCATCATTGGCAGTAATGGTACTTATCGCCTCTTTTTTCATGATGGCTTTAGATAAATATACTAAAATAGCTGAGATTCGTGGTCTCAAAAACACCCGTATGCTTATGAATGAACAGATTGTCTATAGTGGCTATGTTCATAATGCCGGTAAGTTTAAGATTGGAAAAGTTGAACTTGAGATTAAACTTGTCAATAAAGGCCATGTCACAGGTAACGTAAAAGGTGGTAGTTTCTATAAGCCTAGCGGATTTTGGGACTTTTTTGGTGGGGGAGAAGCAGCTAAACGTAAAGCACGCCCTCAAACGATTATCCGTACCTTTGTTGTAGCAGAAGATTTAAAACCTGGCAAAGCCAAATACTTTAGTGTTCGTATGCCGTATCCACCTTATTTTAAGCATACAGCAGATTATACAAGGGTCTTTGCTCATTAAAAAAGATCTAATACTTTAGACCCACCTTTTTAAGCGCACTATTAATATGACGAATCTGATCATTTCGATTGCGACACCACTGTGGTGCGATCAGAGAGTCATCATCTATACCTGCCGTAATCCGCTGTACATGCATCGTCTCTGGTTTTAACTGTATCGCTTCAACGAGAACATCGAGATACTCTTCTTCACTTATCGGAGTAAATTGACCCCGAGCAAATTCATTGGCTAGAGCGGTGCGTTTCACGACATAGAGAGGATGATACTTCACCGAGTCCATACCCCATGAATACGCCTGTTTTGCAGTCTCCATCATCATGGCTCTATCTTCACCTGGCAGACCAAAGATTAGATGCCCACAAACATTAAGTCCATACGCCTTTGACTTTAATATCCACTCTTTGACATTGGCTGCGTCATGGCCACGGTTAATACGCTCCAAGGTCTCATCATAAACCGATTGTATCCCATACTCAATCCAGATCTCTTTATCACGTGAAAGCTCTTGTAGATAAGCTAAAACCTCTTCTGTGACACTATCAGAACGGGTTCCAATGCTCAAACCAACTACATTATCAAAACTTAGGGCTTTATCATAAAGGGCTTTGAGGGTTTCAAAAGGGGCATAGGTGTTGGTAAAGGACTGAAAATAGACCAAGAACTTCTCAGCGCCATAGTCTCTTTTCTGTTTTTCACTCATAATCTCAAACTGTTTTTCAAGTTGAAGCAGCTGTTTTTCAAGATGAGGGTTTTCAGTCGATTCTAAATTAAGGTGAAAACCTTTAAGCGGTTTTACCGCATCTAAACTTGGGCTGAATGAGTCATTTTCACAAAAAGTACATCCCCCTTTTGCAACGCTTCCATCAATATTAGGACAGGTAAACCCTAAAATAGAGACAGGAACTTTATAAACTTTTGTATCGAACTTCTCTTTTAGATAAGTACCAAAGGTATAAACTTGCTTCAAAATGCCTACTCAGGGTTGATGACATAATCGCCTGTAAAACAGGCAGTACAGTAAATAGCTTCTTCACCATCAACACTGCGAAGAAGTCCATCATTACTTAAATAGGCTAAAGAGTCTGCCTCGATATAATGAGCGATCTCATCACTACTCATATTGGCAGCAATCAACTTATCTTTATCTGGGGTATCCACTCCATAATAACAAGGATCCGTTGTCGGAGGGGAAGAGATACGCATGTGTACTTGTGTAGCTCCAGCTTCTTTGAGCATACGAATGATACGGCGACTCGTCGTTCCACGTACAATGGAATCATCAATAACAATAATACGTTTTCCCTTGATCAGCTCTTCAATAGGAGAGAGTTTCATCTTCACCTTCATCTCTCGCATCTCTTGAGTCGGTTCAATAAAGGTCCGTCCAATATAGTGGTTTCTCATAATTCCCATCTCAAAAGGAATCCCACTCTCTTGGGAGTACCCAATCGCGGCAGGAACACCACCATCAGGAACAGGAATGACCATATCTGCTTCCACAGGCTGCTCTTTTGCCAATTCACGACCCATATTTTTTCGTGATTGGTACACATTTTGACCATAAATATTCGAATCAGGACGTGCAAAATAGACATACTCAAAGATACAATGCTTTGGAGTCGGCTCAAAAATCTTAATCGATTGAGGTGCCTTATCTTCTTCAAAAACAAGAATCTCTCCCGGTTCCACATCACGAATAAACTTGGCGCCGATAAGATCAAAGGCACAGGTCTCTGAAGCCACCACATAGCCATCACCAACACGACCAAGACTGAGAGGACGAAATCCATGAGGATCACGCATTGCAAACATTTTGCTACGACTCATAAAGACAAGAGAATAGGCACCTTCAATCTTTTTAACCCCATCAATAATACGGTCAATAAGTTTTTTTTCATCACTTTTAGCAATCAGATGAATCAAGTTCTCTGTATCCATAAAGGTTTGAAAAATGGCGCCTTTATTAATAAGCTCTTGACGCACTTTTTGAGCATTGGTTAGATTACCATTATGGACAATAGCCATTTCTCCGAGATCATAGCGCGCGAAAACAGGCTGTGCATCAAGAATCGAATCATCACCCGCAGTTGAATAACGTGTATGCCCGATAGCAGCATTTCCTGTTAATGTTTCTAGTTTCTGTTCATTAAATACTCGGGTAACGAGACCACGATCTTTAATGGTACGGAGTTTTTTCCCATCACTCGAACTGATTCCTGCGGCTTCTTGACCACGATGCTGTAGAGAGTGGAGTGAAAAGTAAGCAAGTTTAGACGCCTCTTTATGACCAAAAATTCCAACAACAGCACACTCTTCGTTTAACTCTCTTTGCATCTTTTTTTCCTATTCAAGTTCTAGTGAGTCAGCAATCGAATAAAGACCCGGTTCCTGGCTACTAAGCCACTCAGCAGCACGGATGGCACCTTTTGAAAAGGTATTTCGGCTTGTCGCCGTATGGTTGAGCTCAATAAACTCGCCATCATTGTAAAAACCGACGGTATGACGTCCTACAATGTCACCACCTCGAAGTGCCATAACCGCGATCTCTTCTTCGGTACGTTTTCCAATATTTCCGTTACGACCACTCACACGAACCTTATCAAGATCCAATCCTCGACCCTTTGCCGCACTTTCTGCCAAGGTCAATGCCGTACCGCTTGGCGCATCAATTTTATGACGATGATGCTGCTCAACAATCTCGATATCAAAGCCTTTAAGACGCTGCGCGGCTACATTCACCAACTTACTCAAGAGTGCCACACCCAAAGACATATTCGTCGCATAAAGAATGGGCATGAGTTCACTTGCTTGTCGTAGTAAATTGGTCTGATGCGTGTTCAGACCTGTAGTACCAATAACAATAGGCTTTGGATGCTTTAAGGCCGCTTCTAAAAGTAGTTGCGTTGCCTCGGGTGTTGAAAAATCAATCACAATATCACTTGCATTTAAAAGGGTACCCATATCCTCTGTCGCTAAAACCTCAGGAGCTAAAGCAAAGTCCAACTCACCATAAATATGCACACTCGAAAGTGACATCTCTTTTTCATTTATAAGGTCTTCAATAAGAAGCTTACCTACACGACCCGTTGCCCCAAATACACCAACTTTAATCATAATTATCCATTCACTTTTTCATCTACATAAGCGATCGCTTTAAGTGCAGCAACCGCACCATCTCCAGCAGCTGAGACCACTTGTTTAGGGGCATCAACACGCAGATCACCCGTAGCAAAAAGTCCTGGAGTACTTGTACGCATAGAGAGATCTACAAGCACTTGACCCTGCTCATTAGTATCACATAAAAATGTCTCATCTTCTTGTTTAAGCACTTGGTTGTTCACATCATTGCCTACAAAGGTAAAAACACCTGGAACTTCAATATCGCGTGTACTGCCGTCTTTAAGCGCAACACGTAAGCCTGTGACGCCCATAGCATCTCCATAGACTTCATCAGGAGTCGCATTGAGTACCAACTCTATATTTTCACTGCTTTTAACACGCTCAATGGTGTTGGGAGCCGAGCGGAAAGCGTCACGACGATGTACTAAATAGACTTTCGTACAGATTTTAGCCAGATAGAGTGCTTCTTCAAGTGCCGTATCACCACCTCCAATAACAGCCACTTCTTTACCTTTGTAAAAAAAACCATCACAGGTGGCACAGGTACTCACACCTTTTCCAAAAAGCGCATCTTCGCCTTTGAAACCAACACGACGCGGTGTCGAACCCGTTGCTACGATAACACTAAGCGCTTCTTCCGTCGTTCCATCGCCTTTATGAATGACAAAGTTATCTGCCTCATTTTTACTAACACGAAGTACCTCTACCATATCATGTTTCAAACCAAACTTTTGACACTGTTCCGGCCATGGCATCATTAAATCCATACCCGTAATCTCACCGGTGACTCCAGGATAATTTTCTATCTCAGAGCTCCCTGTAATCTGGCCACCAGGCATACCTTTTTCGTACATAACAACATTTTCTAAACCACCGCGCGTGGTATAAAGTCCAGCAGTAAGCCCCGCAGGACCTCCACCAATAATGGCACAATCTAGCATTTATAAACCTTCTAAGTTTAATTTATTATTTGTATCAAGTTTGCGTATCATACTATCTTGTTTATAAAGACTCTCTTTGACTTTTTTGATAATAAATACCGTCGGTACGTCATAGATATTAAAGCGCTGTATGAACTTCAACATGGTACTTGTACCACTTTTAACAAAAGTTATTTTTTCTGATGATTTGACACTCTGTTGGTAATAATCAATCGCAACAATGGGGTACTTCGCTTTGACCTCTTTTATCGCCTCAACCGCACCCGGTTTATTGGAGCTGTAAAAAAGAACGATATAGCGATCAGATTGTGGTTTAAAGAGATCCGTTTTTTCGTAAAAAATCCATTCACTAAAGTTAATAAATTTATATTCTGAAAATTTGTAATTGAAGTAAGCGAAAGCACCAGCAATCATTGCAGCGCCAAAAAAAGAAGCAAGTAAGGTAGATAGCGAGAAGAGACTTTTGCCTCGTCTTGCCATATTTAACTCAACTTATGCAAGAAATGAGTTAATTTTGTCAGCGTAAGCCTGTTTTGAAGCAGCACCTACCATTTGATCAACCATTTCACCGTCTTTGAAAATAAGAAGTGTAGGAATTGAACGAATACCGTATTTAACAGCAACGTTTTGCTCTTCATCTGTGTTCACTTTTGCGATAGTAGCTTTACCTTCAAAGTCTTCAGCCAACTCTTCAATAATTGGAGCGATCATACGACACGGTCCACACCATGGAGCCCAAAAGTCTACTAATGAAACGCCTTCAGCTACTGCTGCATCAAAACTGTCGTCTGTTAATTCTACATATTTTCCCATGTTTTTTCCTTGGTAAATTTTGGATATTATGAAATTATACCTATGGTAATCTTTACTAAGACTGATAAGCATAAATATTTTTTAAATCGGAGTAATTTTATCTTATTTAAAAAATAGATACAAAAGGGTTTTATTTTTAAAGAGGATTTTTAAGCTTTATCTAAAAAATCAGGGGACGAGACTCCATCCTCTTAAGTTCTATTTTTTATAAGACCCAATACTTAAGCTACATAAGGAAAGATACTTTCCTTCATTTTGTCAAAAGATTTATCTTTTTCACTTTCTAAATCAAACTTGGATTGAAGATTAACCCAAAAATCAGGAGTTGTCCCAAAATAGATCGATAATCTTAGTGCTGTATCAGCTGTTATTGATCTCTTTTGATGAACAATCTCATTAATACGTCTAGGAGATACATTCAAAGCATTTGCTAATGCCGTTTGACTTATCTCTAGTGGCTTTAAAAACTCTTCTTTGAGTATTTCACCTGGATGAATAGGGTGCATATCAAGCATATTGTCTCCTCCTTTAATGATAGTCTGTAATTTCAACATTATCAACACTGCTGTGATTCCATTCAAAGCAGATTCTCCACTGCTTATTTAGAATAGGTATCTATAAGGTTATCGACTCAATATGCACACACTCCCCATCACTCACAAT
>JAYEGP010000254.1:0-33000 GCA_034659135.1 Campylobacterota bacterium | reverse complement strand
AAAGTGGAAAAAATTATGACTGTATTGTTCCCGTCAGTGGAGCGAAAGATTCTTATTTTATTGTTGATTTGATTAAAAATAAGTATGGATTAAATCCTCTTCTTGTTAGCTATAACAAACATTACAATACCCATGTAGGCAACCGAAATCTAGCCTATCTTAAAACCATTTTTAATTGTGACATCATCGAACTTATTGTTCAGCCTCAAAAAGTAAAAAAGATTACGAGAGTCACTTTAGAAAAGATGGGAAGTATCTATTGGCATATTCTGGCCGGTGAGACCGTATTTCCTGTTCAGATTGCTGTTAAATATAAAATACCACTCATTATCTGGGGAGTGCATCAAGGTCTTGATCAAGTCGGTATGTTCTCCCATGATGACGAAGTTGAAATGACGCGAAAATACCGTAAAGAACATGATCTTATGGGATTTGAAGCAGAAGAGTTATTAAATGACTCAAACTTAACACTTGATGATATTGGACAATACATCTACCCTCACGATAAAGAGATAGAACAAGTTGGTGTCAGAGGAATCTACTTAGGTAATTTTATGCCTTGGGATACAAAAAAGCAACATGAGCAGATGATTAAAAAGTTTAATTATGAAACCCATGAGCAGCAACGTACTTTTGACACATACAATCATATAGACTGTGTTCATTATGCAGGGTTGCATGATTATATCAAGTTTTTAAAATATGGGTATGGTAAAGTAAGCGATCATGCTTCACGAGAGATACGATGGGGACGATTAAATCAAGAAGAGGCTCTTATGCTTGTCAAAAAAGATCAAAATATCAAACCTAGTGATTTACAACTATTTTTGGAGTGGCTAGAGATTGATGAAAGAAGTTTTTTTGAATTTATTGATAAGTTTCGTGATCATAGAATTTGGCAAAGAGAAAAAGATCACTCTTGGAAACTAAGAGACAGTGTTTTATATCATCCATCACAGTGCAAAGATTTACATATGGATAAAATAAAAACAGGTGAAAAATTTCATTTTGTGCAGACGGTAAATAAAAATCCGACCCTACCTGAAGACTCTTATACACTCATTGAAAAAGCATATGTTACTCATTAGTAGCAATATGCTCATCAATTATATGTATTACATTTTCAATTACTCCACTAAAGCTAAACAACCAAAATCGATGGGCTAGTATCCACTGTAAAGCTTTAATTTGATTATCATTAGCATTATCAACATATCGAACTTTAATTTCAGCTATCTCTATCTCCATGGAGTGCATCAAAGGCTGAATTATACTAATCAAAAACTTTCGATAAATAGAATTATTTTCTATGAATTTTCTAGTTTTTGAAATTTCTTCCAATAGGAATATTGTCTCTCCTGTATTAAAAACTTTAATTGCCTCATCAATATCCTTTCCTTCTACAGCCTCACACTCCTTAGCTAAGACTAAAAAGCTCTTATTTACTTTTTCTTGCAAAGACAAAAGCTCTTCTTTTGCTTTATATAATTTTTCATTAATAGATATTTTCAACCTTGCTATCTCTTCTGGATTTGGTGCATCCATAACAATAAGTTCTTTTTTTTCTATAGCAAATTTTTCCATTAGATCTTTAAAAGGCATCTCTATTGCACCTAAAATCCTTGAACCACCCTCAGTTGCATTATATGTTGTCATAAAACTGGCAGTATCTTCAATATGATGTTCAATAAAGTTTCTAAATATATTCCAATATATATTAGTTTTCACAACACCTTTTCCACCATAAGCCACTACGTCAATAAGCTTTCCTGATTGTATTTCAGCTTCTAATTCTGCATCTTTATCAATTATATGATCATCTGAATGTGTCTTTAGATTATCACCGAAAGCTAAATCCTGACCTATTAAAATAGTATTTTCAAAACCAAAAGCAGAAGCAAATTCATGTGCCATATTAGCTGAACTCATCCCTTTACATATATAACCGAACTCATCTAAATCAAAATAAAAATTATAAGCAAAAGGTCGCATTACAACAAAAAGAAAATCTGACTTTAATGATTCAAAAAGCACCTCGTGTTGCAAAGATACTGTTAAAATAATTACATCTTTTTGATCTTTTTCATCCACTTCTTGAAAAAACTTTGCAGTAGGCTCGTCTCGCTCCATACTAAAAACAAAATCAGGCTTAATTCCATGTTTGACTAAAATTGGAAAAGAAGCATCAACCGATAAAATAGCAACTTTACTTTGATATTTTTTTAGTAATGAAAGTTGTTTATCTAAACTTGGTCCAGTTGAAACAACTACAGCAGTTTTTACAGATTTTTTCTTTAACAATTCTTGATATTTTAAATTTTCTATCATTAAATCTAAATGTTGAAAATGTTGTTTTACTCCCCTAAAAGTATCATTTATATCATTACCATTTGCCTGTGTCACATATTCTATAGCTTTAATAAATAACTTAAAAGTTTCTTGGTATTCAGAAAGATAATATTTTTCATAATAATCTACAATAATATTAAGATTAAATGTTCTTATATAAATTTTTGCATTTTCAGTATTTATAATTTTTATTAACCATGAAAAACTGATATCGCTATACTCCAAAATATATAAACGATTTGTTTCAATATCTTTAGAAAAATCAATCAGATTTAGAGCTATATAAATAAGTTCAATATTTGGTTCAATTATAACTATCTGATTTAAACTTGTGTTTTCTAAAAGTTTTTGTATATTTTTACCATCAGCTATACCAAAAAAATACAAATAAATATACTCTCTGTATTTTTCAAGCTCTTTGTTCTTATGTTCTATTTCTACTTTTGCGTCATCATAAAACAAATAATTATTTTTTTTATCTAAAATATTAGCATATTCATCACCCTCTGCTAAAAAAACCTCAAATCTTGAATTACTCTCAATCTCTCGTAGTTTTTTATAGAGTTCAAATCTATCTATCTTTAATGCTTCTAAATTTTTTTCAAAAGTGTCCATTGGATATTCTTTTTGTTAAACTAAATAAACATTAGCACAAAGTATTCCATTTATATAAAGAAGAAGGAAAACCGCTCAAAGAGCAGTTTTCGAAGAAAAAGCTTTACTATTTCATAAAAATTGTTCGAAATTATTGTAATAATCTTAGAACATTTTGTTGAATAGCATTCGCTTGACTCATAGCGTAAGAGCCAGATTGGGCAAGAATGTTGAATTTAGAAAATTCTGCAGATTCTGCTGCAAAGTCAACATCACGAATCTGAGATTCTGCTGCTTTAACGTTTACTTGAGTTACAGAAATATTATTAACCGTAACCGTAAGCTGATTTTGAACCGAACCAAGGTCAGCACGTGTTGCATCAAGTTTGCTAATAGCTGATTCTACGATATTCATCGACTTCATCGCACCCTCTTGAGTTAACATCAGTCCAACTTGATCACTAGAGTCGATTTTTCCATCGCCATTATCATCAACTTGACCATATCGTAGATCACTAAGTACACTACTTTGTTCAACCTCATTAAGAGTTGCTGCACTGCCATTTGCAGTAACTAGACCAGCATCAGAAAAGTGTTTTGATGAGACATCAATATTACCACCAGCTAAATTAGTGAATTGTAATTCACCTGCATGAACACCATCATTGATACCAGCAACAGCACTAAGACCATCAGTTACCATAGCTCTACCATCTGAAGTAAGTGTCATGGTACCATCAGCCTCAAGAGTAGCACTCACACCTGTAAGGTTTGTTTTTTGATTAATAGCATTAATCAATGTATTATCTGAGTCAGCACTTAGCAAACTAGTACCCGAATCTAAAATACGTTCACCATTAATAAATATATCTGACGTAATGGCACCTGCTGCGACACGAATATTACTGTTTTGCTCAACAACAGCTACTGCTTTAATACCTGTTTTATCACTAGTAGAATTGATCAGGTCAGCGACACGACCAAGTCCACTTTGATCCACACCAGCTGCCTGAGTAGCAGTTGAAGCATCAGATTTTGTTACAGTAACCGCATTAGTTAACTGAACTCCTTGAAGTTGTGTCCCATCTACAGTATATTGGACATAATCACTACCTGTATAATCAGTACCTAAACTACTACGATCAGACATAGAAATAGCTGTAGCAGCTGTTATAGCACCACCACTAGTCGTTGCTGTTGTACTGATAGTAATTGCACCGGAAGCTGAGCCTATTGCTGTACCAACGACACCTGCAACAGTATATTCTTTTGTTACCCCTGCACTGTTAGTGATATTAATTTTATCCCCTAATGCAAATCCAGAAATATCAGCAACACTCAAAGTAGCTTCACTAGCAGCATCAGCAACTTGACCAGTAGCAACAATTCCACTTAAGTCTTCTGCGACAGTTTGAACGATAGAAATTTTGAAATCTCCACCTACAGAAATTGTTTTATCTAAACCCCTATCCAAAGTAATAGTAGCTCCAGAAAGTCCACCCGTAGAAATAACGCCACTGACATTTTCAATTGTATAATCACCAACTCCATCAATACGAATTGTATCACCTTGAGCCAAACCTGCAGCACTTAAACCAGCACCAACTGCTGAACTCATAGCAAATGTTTTAGTACCTTTTGTCATTTCAACTGTCACTGCATCTGAAACAGTATTCCCAACAGCTGATATATCACTTTTAGATGTAATATTACCAATCGCTAAAGATTGCGTGTTATCAATAGAAGCACCAACGGTCTGATTTGAGTAAGCACCAATTTGGAACTCTTTACCTGTAAAGTTACCAGAAAGTAGTGACTGTCCATTAAAAGAAGTTGTTTTAGCAATATTATCAAGAGCTGCTAAGAGTTGGTCAACATCTTTTTGAATCGCCTGACGTGACTGCGCATTTTGCGTATCCGAAGAAGCTTGAATAGCTTTCGTTTTGATCGTATCAAGAATTTTCAGTTGCTCATCCATCGCTTTATCAGCAGTCTGGATAATACTGATACCATCATTTGCATTCGCGATAGCTTGACCCAGTGAGTTTGCTTGTGAACGGAGGTTATCCGCAATAACCATACCTGATGAATCATCTGCCGCAGTATTAATACGAAGACCTGAACTCAATTTTGCAAGTGAGTTATCTAAATTACGATTGTTCATCGTAGCATTTGTATGTGCGTTCATAGCCGCAATGTTTGTGTTAATTCTAAAACCCATAATAAATCCTTTTAGGGAGAGAGCTTTTAGCTCTATTCAAATTTAGCGTCCTTGCTGTTAAGAGTAGTATCGTCTGCTTTTAAAAAAGTTTTAGGGTTTTAGGATTATTTTAATCTAATTACTACTATTGAAAACTAGCCCTTACATCCGCAATAGAAATAAATAGTTTATTACTATTATCTTCAAACGATTTAAATCCATACTTTTCATAAAAGCCACTAACTCCATCTTTTGAGTCAACAATTACTAATGGAAATCCTATCGTATCACTAGCATTAAGAAGTTTTTTTAATGCATCAACTAATAGCCAAGAACCTATTGATTGTTTCATATACTCTTTATCTACAGCTAAACGAGCTATTAAAGCAACTGAATTATTATGTTTATATTTTTTTTGTAGTTTTAGTGGGAATGAACTTACATCAGCACTTGCCATTGTTAAAGTATAAAACCCCACAATACGATTACTCTCTTGTTTATCTTCTAATATATATGTTCGGCTATTATCTCTGTTTGATTGTTGATTTGCTGTCAACTTTAAATAGTTATTTAAAGCTTCAACTCCACAATCAAAACTATTACGATTATGTTGCTTTGCATCAAGGGCAACTGTAATCATTAAAGTATTTCATCACTATGTTTTTTGAACGCTTCACTTAAATTTTCATTAGCTTGTGCAGGTGCTTCAAGAGCATTTATAAACAAATCTGCATCTTTTTGGGTAAGTTTTATAGAATTTTCATTTTCTACAATCATATTTGCTTTTTCTATCGCTGCATTTAAAACAAATGAGTTTATACTTGATAATCCTATTAAAGCTGCAGCTTTTGAGAGCAACTCTTGAGTATCTAAGCTAACTCTAGTTGTTATACGAGGTGATGATGTTCTCATGACAAATCCTTTTCATGTGTGACAAATTGGCACATACAAAATTATAACATTTTTCGTAACTTATATCAATCTCTTAGATTATCTTATAAAAAATATATCCTATTTTCTAAATCTTTTAAAGACCTTCTCAAAGTTAATACTTGTCTTACATGTAGTCTCTTCAAAGTTATAAGACTCTTTTGAAAAATCACCTTGTTTATCGTATTTGGAATCTTTGAGCTTATAGACCTTGGCTTTTAAATCATCAGGGTAGACGATAACATAGTATTTCACTTTCTCTTTTTCATAGGTGTCAAATTTATAACTTTCATCTCTTTTAGCTGTTGATTGTGAGATGACTTCTATGATTATTTCGGGAGCTTTGGTGATGTAAGCATCATGGGGTTCATCGCAAATGAGAACAACATCAGGTCGTAAAACCGTATCATCGCTTAATTTCCAATCCTCTTCACCTAGAACTAAACATCTTTCACACGCTTCTAACTCTTTGCGCAACTCATAAGCTATTTCATAGGCAATAGCTTGATGATTTATCATAGGCGCTGGAGACATGGCTACAGGATGACCTTCGTATAATTCCCATCTGCCTTCCCATTTTTTATAATCAGCATAAGTATAATAAGGCAGAAAATTCACAGCAGCCATATCTCTGTTCCTTTAACTTAAATTTAGACGATTATATCATATTCAAAAAATTCTGATAAACTTTCAACATTTTAATTTTCTTACATACTATATAGGATATACAATTTGAATCTGATTATCGTCGAATCACCCGCTAAAGCCAAGACCATTAAAAACTTTTTAGGCAAGGATTTTGAAGTCATCGCCTCCAAAGGTCATATTCGTGACCTCCCTAAATCACGTTTTGGGATCAAGGTCGAAGAGGAAAACTTCATTCCTGAGTACTCTGTCGCTAAAGAGAATGCCCCTACGGTCAAGCAGATCAAGGCGCTTGCCAAAGGTGCTGACACCATCTATATCGCGACCGATGAGGACCGCGAGGGTGAGGCTATCGGTTGGCATATTGCTCATGCTATGAAAAAAGATCCGGAAGCACTCCCGCGTATTGTCTTTCATGAGATCACTAAAACAGCCATTCAACACGCACTTGATACGCCACGTAAAATCGACATGAATCAGGTCAATGCCCAGCAGACCCGTCGTTTACTCGATCGTATTGTGGGGTATAAACTCTCTCCACTACTCGCTTCTAAGATTCAAAAAGGACTCTCTGGAGGACGTGTTCAATCCTCAACGCTTAAAATCGTAGTCGATCGTGAACGTGAAATCAAAGCCTTTATTCCTCAAGAATACTGGAGCATCGATACCATCTTCAAGCCCGGAATTGATGCCAACTTAATTCTTTTTGACGGTACTAAAATCGAAAAGCTTAGTATTAAAAATGAAGAAGAAGCGCAACTCATTACAAAGGCGGTTCAAGGTCAAGACTTTATCGTAGAGTCTATTGATACCAAACAGCGTAAAAGTTCAACGCCAGCACCCTTTATGACCTCAACACTCCAACAAACGGCTTCAAGTAAGCTAGGATTCTCACCTAAAAAGACCATGATGGTGGCACAAAGTCTCTATGAGGGTGTCAAAACTCCTAATGGCACTTCAGGGGTCATCACCTATATGCGTACGGATTCTCTTAACCTTGCCAAAGAGGCCGTAGAGACAGGACGTGAACATATCTTAAATACCTATGGTGAAAAGTATCTGCCGCCAAAAGCCAAAGTTTATACCAAAACAGCCAAAGGGGCTCAAGAAGCGCATGAGGCCATTCGTCCGACCATGATCGACTTCACCCCAGAGGTCGCATCAAAATTTTTAAAACCTGATGAGATTAAACTCTACCGTCTGATCTATAACCGTTTTCTAGCCTCTCAGATGACTGATGCACTGTTTGAACAACAGAGTATTATCTTTAAAAGTAATCGTGCCAGCTATAAAGCCAATGGCCGAAAACTTCTTTTTAACGGTTTCTATGTCCTTGAGGGAACCGATGATAAAGACAAGCTTCTTCCCGCCCTCACTAAGGGTCAAGATATTGATCTTGAGAACATCACCCCGACACAACACTTTACCGAACCACCATCACGTTACTCAGAAGCGAGTCTGATTAAAAAACTCGAATCCGAAGGTATTGGTCGACCCTCAACCTATGCACCAACGATCTCAACACTTCAAGCACGTAATTACATCACCATTGAAAAACGTCAGATCACACCGACAGAGGTCGCTTTTACCGTCACTGTGATGCTAGAAGAGCACTTTGAAGAGATTGTTGATGCCTCATTTACGGCTAATATGGAAGAGGTTCTTGACGATATCGCCGAAGAGGGAAAAGATTGGCAGAAGATTCTACGCGACTTCTATTTTCCATTTATTGAAAAGATCAATAAGGGAAAAACCGACATCAAAAGTCTTAAACTCGCCAAACCCATAGGACGAAACTGTCCAAAATGTGGCGAAGAACTGCTGATGCGCTCGGGACGTTATGGAAACTTCATCGCCTGTAGCGGTTTTCCAAAATGTAAATATACCGAACAGATCGATGAAGATGGCAATGTCGTTGAGAGACCTGCCGATGAAGTGAGTGAAGAGAAATGTGAAAAATGTGGTAGTGATATGGTCATTAAAAATGGCCGTAATGGAAAATTTCTCGCGTGTAGCGGCTATCCAAAATGTAAAAACACCAAATCATTAGACAGTGAGACCAAAGTCTCAGAGATGCCTTGTCCTAAATGTCAAGGGAAACTGCTCTGGAAAACCTCACGTCGTGGTGCCTTTTGGGGATGTGAAAACTACCCTAAGTGTGATTTTATCTCTAAGTTTGAGCCCACTGATAAAAAATGTACCGAGAAAGGGTGTGACGGAGTTTTAGCACAACGTACCTACCGTAACAAAGAGGTCTTTGAATGTATTACATGTAAGACCCGTACTCCGATAGAAGCGAAAGAGGCATAAGTTGAAAATCGGCATTTTCTCAGATACCCACACCAAAACAAAGCTTGCTAAACAGGCCATTGAGCATCTTTTAGATGAAGGTGCTGAGTTTATTATTCATGCGGGTGATATCTGTGAACGCAAAGTACTTGATGAACTCAGTGAATGTGGAAAACGTTATGTTGCTGTCTATGGGAATAACGATTCTAAACTCACCTCTTATCACAACCAATACTCTCTGGTGCAAGAACCGCATTACTTTAAACTTGCCAACACACGATTTAAGTTGATGCACCTCCCCTTTTATATGGCTCCTGATACCGATGTGGTAATATTTGGACATACCCACCAATTTGAGTGTGATTTTCGAGGTGGTACGCTCTTTTTAAATCCTGGAGAGACCTGTGGCAGAAACAGAGGCACTTCTGAATTTGCCATGCTTGAAGTCGTTCCCGCTTTTTTTCGTATCACTTACTATACTAGAGATCCAGAAGCGTCAAAGATTCATGCCCAACACTTTACTTTTGAAAGAGCCCACTCATGAGCAAAAAGATCTTTTTATGCTCTATCAGTAATATCAATAGCGGTACCTGCAACGAAGACTGTAAGTTCTGTTCACAAAGTGTCAAATACCGCGCAGACATTGAACGTTATATCAAAAAACCCATTCCTGACATTGTACAAGAGGCCCGTGAACTCGAAGCCATTGGAGCGCTTGGGTTTTGTCTTGTTACTGCACACAAAGGTCTTGATGACAAGACTTTGGAGTTTGTCAGCGAAGTAGCATATACGCTAAAAAAAGAAGTTCCAAGACTGCGCCTTATCGCTTGTAATGGTACTGCCTCTTTAGAGCAACTTTTAGAACTTAAAAAAGCAGGAATTTCAGCTTATAACCACAATCTTGAAACCTCAGAAGCTTTTTACCCTGAAGTCTGTAGCACCCATCCTTGGAGTGAACGGTATGAGACCTGTGAAAATGTCAACCGTTCAGGATTGAACCTCATCACGGGTGGTATATTTGGGATGGGAGAGACAGCTCAAGATCGTACCGCTATGTTAGCGTCTATCAAATCACTTGATCCCGTTTCCGTACCCTTAAACTTTTATCATCATAATCCGGCACTACCACTTAAGCCTAGCCATCTTAGTACCGATGAAGCCTTAAATATTATTCGTCAAGCCCGTGTTATCTTATGTGATACAGATCGTTTAATGGTAGCTGGTGGTAGAGAGATCACCTTTAAGGATCGACAAGATGAGATCTTTGAAGCGGGAATCAATAGCATCGTCATCGGTAATTACCTTACCACACTCGGACGTGATAGCAATCAAGACTTAGCCATGTTAGAAAAACTAGGTTTCAACATCGCTACGGATACTAAAGTTATCAGATAATGAGCCAAGACATTGTTCTTATCATCACCCTCTCTCTTGTTGTTATCTTCTCACCTTTTTTAGCAAAAATTTTACGGATTCCGACAACTCCTGTTGAGATTGTCTTAGGCGCACTTTTAGGCTATTTTGGGTTTTTACATGAGAATCACCTTTTTGAACTCGTTGCAGAGGTGGGCTTTTTATTTTTGATGTTTATCGCAGGAACGGAGGTCGATATTCAAAAAGTGCTCAAGACCAAAGCCACCATAATGAAGCGAATCATTTTTTACCTAATTTTACTCTACACCTTAGCCATTATCATCAACTTCTACTTTGAACTGGGCAATATCTTTATTATCCTCTTACCGCTTATCTCTGTAGGACTCGTAGCGGCACTCTCTAAAGAGTTTGGAAAGACCCCTTGGCTAGAGCTCTCTATGACAGCAGGAAGCATCGGTGAGGTCATCTCTATCGCGGCACTTACCCTCGCCTCAGCCTCTCTTGAGTTTGGGCTTGGTATTGAGTTTTATCAAGTCATTGCCGCATTGATTGCATTTATTGTCTTCATTCTACTCCTCTTTCGTGGTCTGCAACTTTTTTTCTGGTGGTACCCTGAAGTAGCCATAGCTCTCATGCCACACCAAGATAATAAAGAGCAAGATATCAGACTCTCTATCGGGGTACTATTTCTACTCATTTCAGGCATGTTGTATCTTCATTTAGAACTTGCTTTTGGTGCCTTTGTCGCAGGAATTTTTCTTCCTACATTCTTTAGACATAAACATGATCTGCCTGAAAAACTCGCGAGTCTGGGTTTTGGGTTTCTTGTTCCCATCTTCTTTATCTATATTGGTACCTCATTAAATCTCGAAGCACTTCTTGTTGATGGCTTGATTTTAACCGCTGTTCTTATTAGCTTTGCTATGATTATGATGCGACTTGCTAGCTCTTTAGTCTTTATGAAACCCTTAGGACTACGTGATTCACTTTTAATGGGACTTAGCCATTCCATGCCATTAACATTGCTTATCGCTCTTGCCACCCTTGCTTATCATGCCAACAGTATTGACAAGCTTCACTACTATGCACTGATTTTAGCCTCGCTCTTTCAAGTCATTGTTGTTATGATCGCTATCAAACTTCTCATCAGTTACTGGCCAAAAAAATCTACGCAAAAAGAGTAGAGTGCCCATTTAAAGTTTACGCTATAATGATGTCATGTCTCAATCACTCTTGCTCGAAGTCGCACGACACTCTATTGTAGAAGTTCTTGAAGCCTCACGCAGTATTGATGTGGCCACTCTAAAAAAAGAGCATCCCATTTTAAATGAGAAAATGGCCACAGCAGTCACCTTATATCTTGATGATGAGATACGTTCACACTACTGCTCACTTCATCCTGAATTAAGCCTTGTAGACGATCTTATCTATACTGCAAAAGTCGCCGCCTTTGAATCTAATGTTTACCCTCCCATCACGACATCAGAATACTTACATGTAAGCCTTCAAGTGGCACTATTAACACCTTTAAAAACACTCACTTATAGTAATATCGATGCGCTTATCTCTCAAATCACTCCTTACCAAGATGGTATTATTATGAGCTATGAGGGCAGAGAGTCTTATCTTTTTCCTGATGCATGGAGCGCTGAAGATAGTGTCAAAACTGTACTCACACAACTCGAAACTGCTCTTAATATTGAGGCTTCACTAGAACAAAAGCCAGAAGTTGCTATATTTCAAATCCAAAAAGCAAAAGATAAGGCACTATTAAATGTTTGATATGAATAGAGAATTATGTGTATGCAACAGCTTAAGTTTACAAGACGTCGTTACCTTAATTAAAGAGAATAACATCACCTCTCTTGAGATGTTACAAGATTCCAAATACAGTATCGCTGATAAATGTGAATCGTGCCTAGAAGAGGGCTACGAAAATGATGGCTTTTCACTAGCAATGGCACTCTCACTTGTCAAACAGGGACGCCTCTAATGTACTATGTCATCCAATCTTATCGTGATGATCCACTCAAACATTTTATTACCTATTCTGTCCCAAAATATATCGTAGCACCCAATAATAAAAATATCATTTTTGAGTTTGTCATAGAGGGAAAAGTCAAACGTAAATGGGCACCAAAAGAAGACATTATCTTACTTACCGATAATGAAGAGTTCTATCGTAAAATCTTAGCATCACTAAAAAGCATAAAAGAGCAGCATCTCAAAAAAATCGAAAAGGCGGAAGTGCATCTAACACAAGAGGTTGATGCACTATCTGAAGCGATGAATAAACAGTTTCGGCTTATTGAATCTCAACAGAATGGAAGTAAAACCCTAAGCTAAATATTTAGGAAATGTCTTCATAAATTTTTGAATTTTTGGAGCAATCACCATAGCGCAGTAGCCTTGGTTTGGATTTAAAGCATAATAGTTTTGATGATAAGCTTCTGCAGGGTAAAGTGTCGCAACAGGAGTGAGTTCTGTCACAATAGGATCACTTAGAGACTTCTGTTTTTTAGCCACGCTCGCTTGCGCTAGCTCTTTTTGTTCGTCATTATAATAATAAATTACCGAACGATACTGCGTTCCACGATCAGCACCTTGAGCATTTAACGTCGTAGGATCGTGAATCTCCCAAAAAATCTCTAAGATCTCCCCATAAGAGATAATATCTGCGTCATATCGAATCTCAACAACCTCTGCATAACCGCTCACACCCGTACAGACCATCTCATAATTTGGATTGGGACGGTTTCCACCGGCATAGCCACTCACTGCTGAGATGACACCTTTAACCTTATTATAAACACCTTCTATACACCAAAAACATCCCCCACCAAGCAGTGCTACCTCTTCTTTCATCATTACGGTCCTAAATTTTTGCTTATTATGACGACTTAGGAATTAGAATTGAATAAAATGTAAATCTTAGGGAATGCTATTTTAGTTCTAGTCACACTATTTTATGAGGAGCATAGCCTTAGCTACGCGACGATTAAAATCGTTTGACTAGGGCTAAAAGAGTACGCTAAGATTTATGTTTTATTTAATTTTGATTCCTTAGCCTTAAGCGCGTAATACATTTTTTCATATAGTGGTGATTTAACACCCAACTCTAAGCCCAAACGTATAACATCATAGGTCAAGACTTCCAACTCATTACGACGTGTATTTTGAAAATCCAAATGCATAGAAGTCGATGCTTCTTGTGGTAAGCTTGAAGCCGTTTGTAAAGCTTTTGGCAGTTCATCTCTAATCATTATGCCTTGTGCTTCTGCGACAGCGACAATCTCATTTAAAAGCGTTTCACAAACCTCTCTATGTGTCTCATAAACCTCTCGAATACTACAGTCATAATAACTGCTTAAGGTTGCAAAAGCGCTGATAAAGAGATATTTTTTCCAGAGTGCCTCGGTAATATTTTCAGGTGTTTTTACACGAAGCTTGGCTTT
The DNA here is from genome assembly GCA_034659135.1 of Campylobacterota bacterium. Classification (GTDB taxonomy): domain Bacteria; phylum Campylobacterota; class Campylobacteria; order Campylobacterales; family Sulfurimonadaceae; genus S010-53. The sequence goes on along the minus strand of JAYEGP010000254.1, from coordinate 19,164 downwards.
TTTAAATAATGCTTCTACGATTAAGACTTCCTCTTTATAAATCTCACTTCCAATAACAGCTGCAAAGACATTACCTTTTTTTCGTATCACTCCAGGTTCTTCAATATGAGACAAGATGTAAACAGCACCCTCTAACACTTTGGCATTAAGGCGTTCTTGCAAAAAGGCCTTATGAGAGACTCCATTAGCAAAAGCAATCACAATACTTTGCTCCGTGATATGCGGCTTTATTTGAGTAATAGCAGCTTCAAAATCATAACTTTTAACCCCTAAAATTACAAGGTCATAACTGCCATCAAGCTTCGTCTTAGGTACCAAAACAGTAAACTCTTCTGTATCACCAACAACCCTCAAGCCAGCAGTATCAATAGCCTCTTGATGCGATCCCCGACCTATGAGTGTGATCTCATGCTCCATCTCACTTCGTAAAAAATTGGCACCCATATACCCGCCTACACCGCCAATTCCTAAAAATACTATTCTCATATGCTTTCCTTACATGTAAACTGATTTTAAATATTATTTGACTACTATTGTTATAAAAAAGAGCTTTCATTATGGATATTTTACAACTATTACCACCTTTTTTTTATGCAGTGACCGCAGTTTTCTGGATATTTCTTATTCTAATATCCTATAAAAAATTTATGACCTACCGCCAAGAAGAGCCACTCTTTTCAAAGCTCTCTTTAATTGTAACCTTTTTTGCATCAACAGCAGCCATCACTAGCATTATCTTCAGTTATCAATACCTAAATATTGATCATCCAGAGTCTATGATATGGGTAGATTGGGCCATACTATCCCTTAATACCACCGCTGCTATCGTCACCTCAATCCTCTATACCCATCACTCTATTGGTGATGCAATGGAGAAGCTACTAAACAAGGAAAACAGACTCAATGATCTTAAAAGTGAAAAAGAAAATTTCACTCACACCCTAGATCAAAAAGAGCGTTATATAGTACTCCAAGAGATCGCGCTAAACGTTCAAAAGACAGTTATTAATGCGAGTGATCCCAACAGTATGCTCGATAGAATATGTCATCAATTTTGTGAACACCCCTCTTTTAATGTGGCATGGATAGGATTTGCAGACATAGAAGCTACACAACTTCCAATCTCATTTTTCCATGATAATGCAGAACCACGCTTTTTGTCCAATGAGTTTGTCTCCATTCTTGATGCTAATGATCCTTACGCCAATGGACCAAGTTCGCAAGCCATGCTCACCAATAGAACCATCGTCATTGAAGATACGCAAAGCGATCTTCGCTTTTCACAATGGCACACCCGAGCCAAATTTTCTCAAATACGCTCCGTCTTAGCTTTTCCTATGTTTATCAAAGAGGGCGATAGAGCGATTGGAGTTTTGACACTTTATTCTCAAGATTATTTTAAACTTGAAGATCCTGAAATTGCCTTAATACAAGAGCTTACCCATACAATAACACGTCACATCAGTTATTTAAATACCCACCTAAAAATTGAAAAACAGTCACAACAGAATCTAAAAAAATTAAAAGTTTTAGAACAGGTCATCAATGCAGTGCCCGCAAACATTTTCTGGAAAGATAGAGATCTTCGCTACGTCGGAGCAAACCATGCATTTTTAAAATGTAAAGATCTCAATTCTTTATCAGCAATTATTGGTAAAAGTGACGAAGAGCTAGGATGGACAAGCACACAATCTGAAATCTCCCTATCCGAAAAGAGAATTTTACATGATAAAAAAGAGATTCTCAATCAGATAGAGCGCTCTAATCATCGATGGCTTTTAAGTAATAAAACCTGCTATCATGATCAAGACAATCACCTCTTAGGGCTTATTGGTGTTCATATTGACATCACTCAGCATTACAATACTGAACTTTCACTCAAACGAAATGAGAAACATTATCGTGAACTAATTGAAAATATTCCTGATGTCGCCGTCCAAGGTTTTGATGAGAACCGTCGTATTATTGACTGGAACAAACAGAGTGCCGCGATGTTTGGCTATACCAAAGAAGAAGCTATAGGCAAAAAAATTGAGGAACTCTTATATCCAGAAGAGATGCATGTCTCTTTTATCAATAAAGTTGACTCATGGCTCACTCAAAACCGTCCAATCGCTCCTTCAATAAGCCAACTACGACATAAAAATGGCAAGCTCATCAAGGTACATATTGGACATATGCTTGTCGATAAACAGACAAAAACACCAGAGTTTTTCAATATTTACCTTAAAGTATGACGGATAAAATTAAAAATCAATTGACTTATATCGTCATTTTGATGTAGTATTTGATTATTATTCTTGATAAAAAATATAATCTATAGGAATCTAATATGAAAAAAGTACTTGTACTTGGTGGTGGCTTTGCCGGTCTTGAAACCGCTATCTATCTTAGAAAAGAGAATTATGATGTCACCCTTGTTAGTGATAGAGACTATTTTTACATCTATCCGACCTCTATTTGGGTTCCTACCCGTGACGCAGAATTTAAAGATGTCTGTGTAGACCTTCGTGAGCTAAGAGCGGCACATGGTTTTAGTCTTGTTATCGATACGGTCACCGCCATACGTTCAAAAGAGAATGAAGTTGATCTGAAACTTCACGGAACTTACAAAAATTATGATTACCTCGTTATTGCTATGGGTGCTCACAAAATGAAGCACAAAGGTCTTGAGCACACCCTATCGATCTGTGGTGAACCTGAAATATCTTTAGAAATTCGCCATCAGCTCAACGCACTGATTGCCAAAGGCAGAGGGAAAATTGCGATGGGCTTTGGTGGAAACCCTAATGATAGTTCTGCGGTTCGTGGCGGTCCAGGATTTGAACTGCTGTTTAATGTTCACCATATGCTTAAAAAACAAGGTATTCGTGAGAATTTCGAACTCACTTTTTTCGCACCGATGGCACAACCTGGTGCTAGAATGGGGCCACAAGCGCTTAAGATGATGGATGTGTTTTTTAAAAAACTGAACATTAATTCGCATTTTGGTAAAAAAATCAAAATCTTTAAAGAAGACGGTATTGTTTTTGAAGATGGGAGTAAGCTTGAGAGTGACTTTACCATGTTTATTCCTGCTGGTGATGGACATGAAGTGATCAAAACCTCTGACTTACCGCTAAACAAAGCAGGCTTTATCCACATAAACGATCACTGTGAAGTTGATTACGAACATGCTGATCACTACTTTGAAGACCTCGATGGTGAAACAAAACAGCACTCCAATGTTTTTGCCGTTGGTGATATCGCCTCTCTTGATGGACCGGATTGGCGTGCGAAACAGGGTCATGTTGCAGAGGTCATGGCACGGGCTACGGCCTTTAATATCAAAGCAAGAGATACGGGTGCAATTGAGAGAGAAGGCTATCAAGAGCACTTAAATATTCTCTGTGTTATGGACAGTGGTGATGGAGCGGCCTTTGTCTATCGTGATGAGAAACGAGGCATGATGATCCCAATGCCACTCATCGGACACTGGCTTAAAAAAGGATGGGGACTCTACTGCCGCTACTCAAAACTAGGAAAAATTCCACGACTACCTTACATGTAAGAAGCCGTAAAGAAAACATGAACTGCTTCATGTTTTTAGGCTTCGCACCCGAAGATGATATGCGCAGCATCATCGTAGGGAGCCACTTTGTGAAAACATGAACTGCTTCATGTTTTTAGGCTTCGCACCCGAAAGTGTTATGCGTAGCATCACTGAAGGGCACACGCTCCAACCCAATAAAAACTGACGATAAAACAAATTAATATAAACATTTTATCCGTCATTAAGTCATAACCTATTATTATTCAAATCATAAAAAGGAATAATAGATGAAAGAGACGCTCTTCAAAGAAAAATACCCGATTTACACGATAACTATCTCAAAAAAAGAGACAAGATTCACTTCTGTTGATGGTATCATCGAAATGATAAAGCGTTCAATACTAGAGCACCCTGTAGCAAGCTATATCGGAATTTTTGACCACTTCAGCCATACGCAATCTTTAAGTGATGGTGAGATTGCACCAGAGATGTCTGATGCTAAAAATATCATCTTCTGTTTTGGAAAAGAGCTCACAGAGCCTATGATTCTAGCAGTTCGTCCCCGTTCCATAGGCGTTGCCGACATGGGAGAGAGTTTTACCCTCTCTTTCTTAGAAGCACCTAACCCTACAGCTAATGAAGCCATGAGTGCTTGGATTAAATCACTCCTAAATTAAATGCCACGACACCTTATTCATTCATCACTACATCTGTTACGCGGTATCGTCATCTCTCCGATTCTTTTTGGAGGATGTCATGACATTTATTTTAAGATTTTTGTGGCTTAAAGCTTACTCTTAACCAACAGAAATGATCTCAGTGGATACATTATGATCATCTGATTTTTCTATCTCAATTTTTTTAGGAATCGACTTTGGTACAATATCAATAACCTCTTTTGTCCATAAATACGCCGTATCAAAATGCGCTAATTTATTATATTTAATCATCTTCTTAAGCCCTTCAACATACGCATAACCGCGTTCAGAGTACTTATCAAGTGTTTCACTTAACGCTAGCCCAGTTACCGCTTTGGCTTGTTTTTTAAGCTCAAAACGTTTTTCACGGAGTTTTTTATACGCATTATGCGCATTAAGATTCAACATATAAGAGTTGACCGAATCTTGAGGTGTTTTAAAACGTGCTAAACCGTAATTCCCCAGCTCCGAGCGCTGCTCTTTTGGAATCATTGAGTCTTTACTAAAGGTCCACTGTCCAAAAAGAGCATTACCTTCACTAGCAAATCGCGATGTTCCCCAGCCACTCTCTTCAGCCGCTTGCGCTAAAGCCAAAGACGGTGGAATTGTATCGACACGTACGATCAAAGCCTCAAGAACTTCTTTTGTTAAGGGGATATCCTCTTTTTTCTTTATGATCTTATATTTTTTTGCAAGTTTTAGCAGCCACTCATAATTTTCATCTTCCATGTCGAGAGGATTCTTTGCTAAAGACAATAATCGATTACGCTCAAGTTGAATCAACTCATTGGATCGTAAAATAGCAGGTGTAATCAGTTTAAAAAAAACATCTTTTTTTGTCTTAACATTCAGGGTAGAAGATTGAGTTTTCCAACGACATGAAATGCGTTGAAGATAAACTCTAGGAATCACATCTAATCCTTCATCCCACTGTTTATCTCCATAAGAGATACTATCAAAAAGTGTAAATATATCTTGGATCGAACTCGTATGAACCGTTCTTTTAGGAAGATGCGTCTCATCAATCACGGAACGTATCGGCATTTGAAGAGCGGTGTAGGTAACTGCTAAGGTTGTATTAACATCACGATCGGCGTCTTCTTTTTCACAACCTAAAAGTGTTAGCACCGATATAAAAACAATAGATAGCTTTAGTATTAACATCATCTTACTCCTTCATCTTATAAGGCTTACATGTAAAGCTTATAACTCTTGATCCATTTCAGGTTCAAAAAGAACGACTTGATTACGTCCACCCTCTTTTGCCTGATATAAGGCAATGTCACTGTATTTGACAACCTGCCATACATTACTACTTTGGTTTGGATAAAGAGAGATACCCACACTTAAAGTTTTACTAAAATTCTCATTAACACTATCAAAACGTAATAGTGAAAACTCATGACGGATACTTTGTCCAATACGCAAGGCATTCTCTTCGTTAAGATCAAACAGTACTGCTAAAAACTCTTCTCCACCATAACGTACCGCTATATCAGAGCCTTTAATCATCTTTTTCAGAACCTCTGCCATCGCTTTAATAACCTGATCTCCCATATCATGCCCATAATTATCATTCACCTCTTTAAAATGATCAATATCTATCATTAATACCGAAAACTGCTTTGTAGAATCATGAGCCACAAGATCAATAAATTGATCCAAGAAACGACGGTTATAGAGACCTGTCATCGGGTCATGTAGTGTTGTCTTATGTAAAATATCTAATAACATCTTGCTCTCAAGAACCGGTTTAGCTAACTCAAAATAGTTGATTATAATCGGAATCAGTTCTTTGACACGTAGAAGCTCCTCTTGCGTCTCAGTCTGTATATGGAGAATAAGATCAAATCCATCTCCCACTTTAAAAGGGATACACAAAAACGAGCATTCACTACAACAGACATCACAAATATCATGAAAATCTGAAGAGACGATAGTACTTGAAGTCCGAAAAGAACGACATTCAAGTGCTTCTTTATCATAAACTCCCTCTTCAAACTCTCCCTCGCTTTGACAAATAACCTCACGAAATTTTGTTTCTATATCGATCTCTGTCATCACGAAACGTTCGATGCCAAAAGAGTCTTTCAAGATATGCGCGAGTCTTCGATAGATAGTTTTTTTGTCAGGGTCAAGTTCTATCGTCTTTTTAAACCTAAAAATCTCTGAGAGCTCATTTAAGCGGCCCGCAACCTCTCCTGCTTCATTTGAAAGTTTGGTCTGAACATGATGCGAAAAGTCACCCCGATACGCCTTGGAAATCCCCTCTTCAAGGTCATCAAATAATTTTAGATAGGGACGCATATAGCGATTTGCTATAAAGATAGAGACTAATAAAAAGATAAAGCTCACAGTAATAATACGCATGATGATATTCACACTTTCGGTATAAACATCTTCAATATCCAAGTCCATACTTATCACACCAAGGACATCACCCTCTTTGACATTGGTATGACAACTCATACAGTTAGGGTTGGAATATTTCGTTGCAATGTAAGGAATGGTAACCCGCATCATTTTATTATTTTCTAAAGTGTAGACCTGCGTAACACTCTTACTTGTTGCCATAACCTTTTTTTCTATATCATCATACTCATAAACATCAACATTGCCATTACCAAACTGTTCAATAACACTCTTGGCACGCAGTGCTCTTAAATTTTCAACATCCTGATGTCGCATCATATTATCTAAAAAAACAAAGCGATTTTCCATCGTCTCATTGATCATATGAGAGGTGAGACCATCACGAACCGACTCGGCAATAGAGTGCGCCTTTTCTATAGCACTTTTTTCTCCAAAAGTTCGAAAGTTAAGAGCCACATTAACGACCATAACAAAGGCAAAAGAGCCTAAAATAAAGGTAACAATAAATAAGATTTTTTTATTTGTAGTCATAATACCCCAAAAATCAATGTATGTTATATCTTACCTTGTTAAATATGAAAAAACTCTAATAGCATCAATACTTCACATCTCTTTATGCTCCACTGCGATAAAATAAACAATTATTTTACATGTAAAGAGACTTATGAGCGTTAAAGCACAATTATTAGAAACAATTAAAGTTCGTCCCCTGATTATCGATGGTGCAATGGGAACCCAGCTGCAAGAGCGTGATGAACAGATACCAGAGTCTGCATGGGAAGGTAATGAGGGCTGTAATGAACTTTTAAATGTCACCGCTGTTGATGTGATGGAGTCTATCTTTAATGCTTATTTGACAGCGGGTGCTGATCTTATTACCACCAATACCTTTGGAGCTTTTGACTGGGTACTTGATGAATATGATATTGGACATCGTGCCTATGAACTCTCCAAAGCTGGAGCTGAAGTTGTTAAAAGAAAATGTGATGAGTTTAGTACTCCTGATCATCCCCGCTTCGTCTTAGGCTCTATTGGACCAGGAACAAAACTCCCGTCACTAGCTCATATGCATTATGATGAGATGTTTAAGGGCTATACAGAGTGCGCCCTTGGTCTTATCGATGGTGGAGCGGACATCTTTTTACTAGAGACCTGTCAAGACCCTCTGCAGATCAAAGCAGCGCTTCACGCTTGTGAAGCAGCCAATAAAGAGCGCAATACGGATCTGCCTATTATGGTCTCTGTCACTATTGAACTTGCAGGTACCATGCTTATCGGAACCGATGCACAAACTATTGCGGCGATATTAGAACCTTTTGATATTTTATCCTTAGGTTTTAACTGTGGAACAGGACCCGAACAGGTCTTAAAACATGTCAAGACACTCAGTGAAGTGTGGCATAAACCGATATCAGTTCACGCCAATGCGGGTCTGCCTCAAAACCGTGGAGGCTACAGTTATTATCCTATGGGGCCTGATGAGTTTGCCGATCGTCAAGAAGCATTTTTAGAATGTGATGGTGTCAGCTTTTTAGGCGGATGTTGCGGAACAACGCCTCAGCATATCCGTGCCTTAGTTGACAGGGTTACATGTAAGACTCCAAAAGCGCCTACAGGTTCACAGCCGACCTCTCTGGCCTCACTTTTTAGTACCGTACCACTCATGCAAGACCCTGCGCCACTGCTTATTGGAGAACGCTCCAACGCAACAGGTTCCAAAGCTTTTAGAGAACTCCTATTAGATGAAAACTACGAAGGAACCCTTACGGTAGGACAGCAACAAGTCCGTGCGGGTGCTCATGTTTTAGATGTCTCTGTCGGTTTTGCTGGACGTGATGAGACTCGTGATATGAATGAGGTGATGAGTCTCTATGCTCAAAAGATCGCCCTGCCTATCATGCCAGACTCAACACAGACCCCTGCGCTTGAAGAGGCCTTAAAACTCATCGGTGGAAAGGCCATTATCAACTCGGTCAATCTTGAAGATGGTATCGAAAAGTTTGATACCGTCTGTCAACTGGCTAAAAAATATGGTGCTTCACTTGTATGTCTTACCATTGATGAAGTGGGTATGGCAAAAACCGTTGAGCGTAAACTCGAGATTGCGGAACGTATCTACCAACTCGCTACCGAAAAACATGGACTCAATCCTGAAGACTTGGTCTTTGATCTGCTCACCTTTACCGTAGGAAGTGGTGACGAAGAGTACCGAGATGCCGCTATTATGACTATAGATGCCATTCGTGAATTACGAATACGCCATCCAGAGGTCGGTGCGGTACTTGGGCTGTCAAACATCTCGTTTGGACTGGATAAAGATGCCCGCCCTTATCTCAACTCTATCTTTTTAGACCACTGTATTAAAGCGGGGCTTAGCTCAGTTATTATCAATGTCAAACATATCATTCCTCTGAATAAAATCAGTGAAGAAGATCAGAGCATCTGTAACAATCTTCTCTTTGACAAGAAACCCGAAGGAGAAGCTCTTTTTGAGTTTATAGAGCATTTTGACTCTAAAGAAGCCGTTGATAGTGAAGCGGAAGACGAAGCCTATCAGGCGCTTAATGATGTAGAAAAAATCAGTAAACTCCTTATGGACGGGGATAAAGACCGCATGATTCCTTTAGTAGATGCTACTCACGAGGAGCTTGGAGCAGAACGTATTGTCAATGAGATATTGATCGATGCGATGAAAGTCGTTGGTGAACTCTTTGGTTCGGGACAGATGCAACTTCCTTTTGTCCTTCAAAGTGCCGAAACCATGAAAAAGACCGTTGATCATCTTAATCCTCACCTCCCTAAAACCGAAAAAGAGGTCGATACGACTCTGGTTCTTGGAACCGTTAAAGGCGATGTTCATGATGTGGGTAAAAACCTTGTTGATATTATCCTCTCTAACAACGGCTTTAAGGTAATCAACCTGGGTATCAAAGTCCAACTTGAGCAGTATTTAGAGACGCTAAAAACTTCCAATGCTCAAGCTATCGGTATGAGTGGTCTGCTTGTAAAATCAACGCAGGTCATGAAAGAGAACCTTGTTGCCATGAAAGAAGCAGGCATTACTATTCCTATTTTACTTGGTGGAGCAGCCTTGACACGTAGCTTTATAGATGACTTCTGCCGACCAAACTATGATGGTCCTATTTTTTACTGTAAAGATGCCTTTGATGGCGTCACGGCAATGGCGCGAATTGAAGCGGGAAATTTTGATACGGACTTGCATGGAAAAGGGGAAACAGAAGAGATTGTCAAAGAGAAAAAAGAGGTTATTATCCCTCCTTTTTCTGAATTAAAAATGCCTGATCGTGAAGTACGTGTTCCCACCCCGCCATTTTGGGGACGCCGCGTTATTGAACTGACCCAAGCACAAAAGCTAATGGCCTTTGAGTGGGTCAATCATAAAATCCTTTTTAAACAACGCTGGGGCTATAACGCTAAAGGCTTGGATAAAGAAGCGTACCAAAAACAGCTTGATGATGTCGTCTGGCCTGCCTATGAACGACTCAAGGCACAGTTTTTAGATGAAAACCTTTTCCAGCCAACAATCATCTACGGTTACTGGCCGGTTCGCAGTGATGATCAAGCCCTCTATCTCTTTGATGAGAGCGAAGGCTTTAACAGTGAAAAAGATATCAATAAAGAGCCGCTTGAGTATGTTATCGGACGCGCCACCCATCAGTACCATTTTCCACGTCAAGAGCGTAAACCGCATCGTGCACTCAGTGACTTTTTTCATCACGATCGTCACGATGTGATGGCCATGACCTGTGTCAGTTCTGGCTCAAAACTCAGTGAATATGAAAAAGAGCTCTATGATGAGGGTAAATATACCGAGTATTATCAAGTTCACGGTCTGGGTGTTGAATTGGCTGAAGCCTTAGCCGAGATAGCACACAAACAGATACGACTCGATCTCAATATTTCTGAGGGCGAAGGCAGTAAACTGAGTGATGTGCAGATGAATAAGTATCAAGGTTCGCGCTACAGTTTTGGCTATCCCGCCTGTCCTGATCTTGAGCAAAATACTATACTATTTGATCTACTCAAACCTGAAGAGTTTGGTATTGAACTTAGCGAGACCTTCCAGATACATCCAGAACAATCTACGTCAGCATTGGTGGTGTATCATCCTAATGCGACCTACTATAATATTTAGGAATCAAAATTAAATAAAACATAAATCTTAGCGTACTCTTTTAGCCCTAGTCAAACGATTTTAATCGTCGCGTAGCTAAGGCTATGCTCCTCATAAAATAGTGTGACTAGAACTAAAATAGCAATCCCTAAGATTTACATTTTATTCAATTCTGATTCCTTAGTAGGTTATTGTTTGCCCAGAGCTTCAAACCACGTTTTCATCTTCCCCTCATAGCCCACATCTTTTAAGCTCACAAACTTCAAAGGTTTACTCAAATACGCTTGTTCTACCCATCCTCCATAATCATGAGGATATTTATAATCTTCATTCCACTGCTGTATCGTTTTGGGTATCTCTATAATCTCACCCTTTTGTATCGCTTTTTGTGCGTCATTAATCGCGAGATAAGCACTATTTGATTTTGGGGAACCGCAAAGATAGATAACAGTTTGTGAAAGAATAATTCGCGCTTCAGGATAACCGATACGACTGACTGCCGTCATACATGAAGTGGCTAAGATTAAGGCTTGTGGATTAGCATTGCCAATATCTTCACTAGAGAGTATCACTAAACGTCTGGCGATAAACTCAGGAGGCTCACCTCCTTCAATCAGACGCGCAAGATAATAAACCGCCGCATCAGGATCACTCCCTCTGACACTTTTAATCATTGCACTGGCTAAGTCATAATGCACTGTAGCTTCAGAACTGCCGTCATTAAGTGCTGTAGGGCGTAATTGCTTGAGTATCTCTAGGCTTACATGTAAGGAGATTGAAGATGAAAATTCTAAAAGCTTCAACATGGCTCTGGCGTCACCACCGCTGCCTTGAATCAGATACTCTTTTGCATCAGATTCTACATGTAAGCCTGCATGTTCACAAGCTTTGACTAACAACATGGCTAAGGCTTGTGATGAGATCTTGTTTAGTTCAAAAAGCAGAGAACGCGAACGCATCGCAGCAGTAAGAGAGAAGTAAGGGTTTTCTGTTGAGGCTCCAATAACTAACACAGCGTTATTTTCCATAACGGGAAGTAAAACCTCTTGCTGATTTTTGGCTAAACGATGTACTTCATCAATAAAGATTAGAGGACGTTGAAGCGTATTTTTATATTGATCAAAAATCTTACGCAGCTGCTCTATTTTAAGCGAGGTAGCATTAAACTCATAAAAGGGAAGATCCATCACATCAGCAATAATCCGTGCAATAGTCGTTTTACCTGAACCAGGAGGACCATAAAAAAAGCTGTGCCCTAACTCACCTTTTTCACATAAAACACGCAGTGGAGCATCAGAAGATGTGAGATGCTCTTGACCCACCATCGCATCAAAACTCTTGGGACGCAAAAGGTAGGTAAAATCAGCCAATGACTAACCTTCGATAACTTTTATGTTAACTTCTCGCTCTTGACGTGGACCATCAAACTCACCAAAAAGAAGACCCTGCCATTTTCCTAAAACAGGACGACCATCAGCAACAACCAAACTCACTGAACAGCCCATTCGTGAGCTTTTAAGATGCGCTGCAGCATTTGTTCCCGTATGATGGTAATCGATATCACTTGGCGCAATAAGAGAGAGGGCATTAAGAAGATCACGGCGAAGCGCGGGATCACGGTTTTCAAAAAGAAACACGCTTGAGGTCGTATGCGGTGTGAAAACAACACAAATTCCATTTTTGACACCACTTTCAATAACATACTCACTAACCTCTTTACTAATATCCATCAACTGTGTCTTATGACTGGTTGGAAACTTCATTATTTTCATTTAATCCCCTCTTCTTTTAAAAATGATCGTAATTTAGAGTATTCACTTCGTTCGAGATAACGCGTTTTACCTGTAGGCAGATTATTAAGCTCAATTCCACCAAAACTCAGACGTTTCAGATCTGCCACCTCAGCACCAAAGTGCGCAAAGAAACGACGTACTTCACGATTATGCCCCTCTCCAATAGCAATCTTTAAAACCGAGTAGTCATGTCTGTTTTTTTGAATTTGATACGCATAAAAGGGAGCAAAGTTCATCCCCACCACATCACTTTCATGATGTCCCCCTGCGGTAGCATCGTCTAAATTCAAGCCACTCTTCATCGCCGCTTCCATCGCTTCAGTGACGGGACCTTTAATTTTTACCTTATAGATACGCTCTAGCCCTGAGGTCATTAAAGCCGTTGCAATGCGTGAAGCATCAGTTAATATTAAAAGTCCTTCTGTAGCATAGTCAAGACGCCCTACAGGAATAAAATGTCGAAACTTTTTATCTAAGGTATCGTAGATAATCTTACGTCCTTTAGGGTCGTTCTTTGTGACAAGTTCGCCTTTGGGTTTATTGTATACAATGACGGTATATTTTTCATTTGGAGCTACATGTTTACCACTAACCCAGACATCGACACGGCCTTCATCAACTTGTGTAGCGGGGTTTTTTTCAATCTCACCATCGACTTTAACATAGCCATCTTGAATGACCTTATCGGCTTCACGACGTGAATATGTCGAGTAGTGGGCAATAAATTTATTTAATCTCATCACTGTTTTATACCTGCTTCCACAAGGTCGTGCAGATGAAGTACGCCTTGAATTTTATTCTCTTTATCCGTAACAATTAAGAGTTGAATCTTATAATTTTCTATCATAACCAAGGCATCACTCGCCAAGATACTCGCATCATCAACTGTTTTAGGATGAAGGGTTGCATAACTCATGACAGCATGATCGAGAGAAAAATCCTCTTGAATTAAAGCACGACGAATATCTCCATCACTGACTAATGCGACAAGACGCTGCTTATCATCAACAATTAAAACGGTACCTAAGCGCCCTTCACTGATAGCCAAAATCGCTTCTTTTAAGGGCGTTTCTTCTCTGACTATAGGAAGATTTTGTGTTCGCATCAGATCTTTGACTTTCACAAAAAGCTGTCGTCCCAAACTGCCCCCGGGATGATACGAGGCAAAATCTTCTTTTGCAAAGTTGCGTGCTTTCATCAGACAGATTGCTAAGGCATCGCCCAGTGCCAAAGTCAAGGTTGTCGAGCTTGTAGGTGCCACATCTAAAGGACAGGCCTCACGCTTTACATGTAAGAGTATAACCACATCACTAAAAGCGCCTAAGGTGGAACTTTCACTACGCGTCATTCCGATGAGAGGAATATCAAAACGTTTAATATGCGGCAATATTTTGCTTAACTCTTCACTCTCGCCACTGTAGCTAATCGCTAAAACCACATCTTGGGCACCTATCATACCCAGATCACCATGTAAGGCTTCCGTTGGATGTAGAAAAAAGCTTGGTGTCCCCGTCGAAGCAAAGGTCGCTGCCATTTTCGCACCAATAAGCCCCGATTTTCCGACACCCGTAATGATGAGCTTACCTTTACATGTAAGAATCGTCTTAACAGCGGTGTCAATTTCACTATCTAAAAGAGAGGCCGCATTTAAAAGAGTGTCTCCTTCAATCTGCAAGGTCTCTTTCGCAATGGCAAGGTAATCTTGATTCATAGGAGTGATTATATCCAGACTTAGGTTATAATTTGGCTATGCAAAACCTATATAACGAAGTCGCTACGCTAGATAAGCGCTGCTATGACAATTACGAGCTCACTGAAGACCTATTAATGGAACATGCCGCTGATGGCATGGCTGATTATATCCGTTCACAGTTTAGCCCTGATTCTAAAATTTTGATTGTTTGTGGCGCTGGAAACAACGGTGCAGATGGCATTGTTCTCGCCCGTTTACTTAATGGTGATTATGATGTTGCGATGATGCTTCCTTTTGGAGCGAAATCAGAGATGGCACAGCTACAGTTTCGCCGTGCCAAAGCCTTACATGTAACGATTATCGATACCTTAGAACCCTGCGATATTATCGTTGATGCACTCTTTGGCAGTGGATTTTCTCGTAGTTTTGATGCTCATACTCAAGAGCTTTTAGAACAGATGAACATCATTGAAGCGACAAAAATCGCCTGCGATATCCCCTCAGGTCTCCACCTTGATGGCACCTTAGAAACCTCAAGCTTTATCGCCGATGTGACCCTTACTATGGGGGCACTCAAACGTGGCATGTATAGTGACAGTGCTAAAGAGATTATTGGTGAGGTTCATGTGCTTGACTTAGGTATTTCACGTCATCTTTACGAAGTGGAATCATCGTGGCAACTCCTCTATAGTGACGACCTTAATCTACCCCATCGCAATACAAAAAACTCGCATAAAGGCAGCTATGGCCATTTAAGTGTCATCTGTGGTGAGAAAGAAGGGGCTGCTGTCATTACCGGTTCAGCCGCCTTACGTTTTGGTGCAGGGTTGGTCACCTTAGTCTCAAATGAAAATGTGAGTATTCCTTATGAGTTAATGCAATCGCATCTTCTGCCCACTAACACGACTGCTATCGCTTTAGGTATGGGACTCGGTCAAGAATTTTCAGAGTCGGAACTTCATGAATTTTTAGACAATGACCTGCCTCTTATCGTTGATGCTGACCTTTTCTCACATCCCTTACTTTTAAAACTTTTAGAACGTAAAAATCTGATTCTCACCCCACACCCTAAAGAGTTTGTAGCGCTCTATAAGGCGTGTGATTTAGGAGAAATCAGCATCAACACCCTCCAAAAGAATCGTTTTGAGTATGTAGAGCGTTTTTGCGAAGTTTATCCACATATCACCCTCATTTTAAAAGGGGCTAATGTCATCATTGGTGAGGGAAGTCAGTTTTTCATCAACCCTCACGGCAGTAGTATTCTTGCCAAAGGCGGCAGTGGTGATGTTTTAGGCGGCATTATCGGAGCACTCCTTGCGCAAGGCTATGCCCCTCTTGATGCAGCTATTAACGGCTCTCTTGCCCATACCCAAGCCGCTGCCAACCTTACATGTAACACCTATGCCATGACACCACATGACCTTATTGAAAGTTTAAAAACACTGTGAAAAAAATTATTATCCTTTTTAGTGGCGAGGGTACCAACCTTCAAAACCTTATCGAACAACTCCACCAAAAACATTGTGAGGTCATAACGACGATCACGAATCGTCCAAACGCCGGAGGCATTGCGCGCGCTAAAAGCTTGAATATCCCCGTAAGCGTGATTGATCATACCCATTTTGAGAGTCGCGAGGCTTTTGATACGGTCTTAGTTGAGCACATCAATGCCTATGAGCCTGACCTCGTCATCATGGCTGGTTTTATGCGTATCTTAACACCCGTCTTTACCTTATATGTAAAGGCCATTAATGTTCACCCTTCCTTACTGCCACAGTTCAAAGGAGCCAACGCCATCGAACGTAGCTTTGAAAGTGATGCGATACAATGTGGTGTCTCTGTACACTGGGTCAATGGTGAACTTGATGGCGGAGAGGTCATTGCTCAAGATACTTTTGAAAAAGAGCCAGATGAGACACTTGAGAGCTTTACATGTAAGATTCGTGACATCGAACACGCCCTCTTGCCTAAAACTATCATCGAACTCTTAAAATAAAGAGTTCTTACAGTCTCACTATGTTATAACCTCATCAATTAAATAATGGAGAAACTCCCATGGATAACATTCTAAAAATTGGAAAATACGAACTCGGAAGCCGTCTTATTGTCGGTAGTGGAAAATACAAAGATTTTGAAACCACCAAAGAAGCCACACTAGCTAGTGGATCAGAACTTATTACCGTAGCGGTACGTCGTCTTAACATCACAGACCCAGATAAAGAGAACCTACGTGATACTTTTGCCGGTACTAATGTCAAATTTTTACCCAACTCTGCAGGTTGTGTTACTGCTGAAGAGGCTATTACAACCTTTCGTCTCACTCGTGAAGCGACAGGCATCGATCTTATCAAACTTGAGGTAATTGGCGATACGCAAAAAACACTCTATCCTGATGTTTTAGAGACGATTAAAGCCTGTGAAGTTTTAGCCAAAGATGGTTTTACTATCATGGCCTATACTTCAGATGATCCTATCATGGCGCGTCGTTTAGAAGACGCTGGTGCTCACGCTATCATGCCACTTGCTGCACCAATTGGTTCGGGTTTAGGTATTCAAAACCCATACAATATCGTATTTATTCGTGACGCAGTCAAAGTGCCTGTCATTGTTGACGCGGGTATCGGTTGTGCCAGTGACGCAGCTTACGCAATGGAACTCGGCGCTGAGGGCGTTTTAACCAACACTGCTATCGCACAAGCACAAGACCCTATGATCATGGCTCAGGCGATGAAACACGCCGTTCAAGCGGGTCGTATGAGTTATTTAGCTGGACGTATCCCTAAACGTCCTTATGCTACGGCTTCATCTCCTGTTGATGGCATGATTCAGTTTTAATAGAAGGCATAAACCTTCTATTAAAACTTCTCAGACAAACTACTCATTAAAAGCAATTCACCCATCTTTTCAAAATAATTTTGCACGCCACTTTTACCCTCTTGTAACGCTTTTTGCAGTGCTATTACAAAGATCTCTTGTGACTCCGGCGAAGCACGCATAAACTGCTCTGCAATCTCTTGCAGACTCATTACATGTAAGCTTCCATTGACATCATATTCAACGGTTGATGCAGGATTAATGCCTTTATCTAAAAGCAGCTCTTTAACACGTTCGATCAAAACGTCATAATCCCAAGAAGATTTAACATCACGATAAATAGTGCCATCGGCGCGATATAACGTAAAATAAAATACCACACTTCAAAGCCACGACCCATTGAGTGGCCCACTGCTGCGTAGACCTGCTCTTTTGGAACACTGTATCCAATAAAAATTGCCATCAACAATCCACCGAAAGGAAGCATAAATGCTGCTGTGATATGATCTACCCAGTCAAAAAAGTTTTTCGATCCAAAAGTAAGAGCATCTGAAAAGGCGTTGGTATTAGAGAGTAGCGCGATGATCCCTACAAGGTAGAAAAAGCCTCCTGACATTATGACCGCTTTTAGTCTTGTTAGATTAAACTTATCGATCAGGTACTGCACCATAGGCTCGGTCAATGAGACAGCAGATGTGAGTCCCGCAAAAGCAAGTGCAAAGAAAAAGAGTATTGCAAAAGCACTTCCTAAGGTCCCCATCTCATAAAAAACAGCCGGAAGTGAGATAAAGACAAGACCCGGTCCTTTGGATGGTTCGGCTCCGTATTGATATAAAAAAGTAAAAAGCATCAGACCTGCAATCAGTGCAATCCCTGTATCTAGCGCTACAACATACAGAGAACTTTTGACAAGATTGACCTCTTTAGGCAGTGAAGCCGAATAGGTCAAAATAGCTCCCATTCCCAGTGACAGAGTAAAAAATGCATGACCTACCGCGACAACAAAGGCTTCCGAGTCAAGCTTCGACCAATCGGGTGAAAACATAAAGCTCCACGCCTGAGAAAAGCCATCAAGACTCAAGGCGTATAAAAACATGCCTCCTACAATCAAAAAAAGCATCGGCATTAAAATAAGATTGAGTTTTTCAATTCCCGCCTTGATACCTCGAACTAAAATAGCACTAATCAATATAAACGAGAGTGTATGAAAAAAGATTTGCGTGATCACACTCTCATGAAGCAGCGTATTAAAAACGCTTTCCGCCTCTTCAACAGAGGTAGGCAATGCCGTAAAAGCCACTACAATATAGTGCAGTATCCATCCAATCACAACCGAATAAAATGTCATAATGAGCAGACCAGCCCATATACCCAACATTCCGGCAAGTCGCCACGTCTTTTTATTTTTTGGGGCAAGTTTTTCAAAACTTTTTGCCGCATCCATACGTCCTAGATACCCTATAAGCATCTCAGCAATCATAATAGAAAAACCGATACTTAACACTGTCATCAGATAAACGAGGACAAAAGCACCTCCGCCATATTCACCAGTGATATAAGGAAATTTCCAGATATTTCCTAATCCTACGGCGCTTCCCGCTGCTGCTAAGATAAATCCAATACGGCTAAAACGTGCTATTTTCATGTGAAATCCTATTACTTTACATAGGAATAATTATACATTTAAAAATTTAAAGCCCACTTGTATTGACAAATAAATTTATTTTTACTATAATTTCGCCTCACTAATCTGATGTTTATCATTTTAGTTGAACGGTCGGGGTGTGGCTCAGTATGGTTAGAGTACCTGGTTTGGGACCAGGGGGTCGAAGGTTCGAGTCCTTTCACCCCGACCATTTTTTTTTGTCAATTTTTTATGTATGGTGAGATTAGCTCAGTTGGTTAGAGCACTGGTTTGTGGTGCCGGGGGTCGCGGGTTCGAATCCCGTATCTCACCCCATAAACTTTAAAAATTAACAAAAAAACAAATAATTATAAATACGGTGGCGCCCGTGGCTCAACTGGATAGAGTATCGGTTTTCGGCACCGACGGTTACAGGTTCGAATCCTGTCGGGCGCACCACTATCGTTAAGATATGTGCGCTCTTAGCTCAGCTGGATAGAGC
>JAYEGP010000253.1:0-1871 GCA_034659135.1 Campylobacterota bacterium | reverse complement strand
TATAATGGGTGAAGCGCTACAATGTCGTTTTAGTTTATCGGAGGATTTATGTATTTAACGGATCAACAATTAAAAACCTTCAATGAAGATGGTTTTTTACTGATACGAAATTTTATCACTCCCCAAGAAGCTCATACGATGCTACTAAAAGCCAAAGCACTTGTTTTAGAGGCCAGAGCGCCTATAGAATCAGAAGAACATTATCATGACTTAGATGAAAGCAGAGGCTTTACCCTTAGACGATTACGTCAGGTTTATGATCGAGACCCGCTCATCTCTTCGTGGATGACTTCGGAAGAGATTCGTCCTATTTTAAAACAGATTCTTGGTGAAAATGCGGTACTTACACTGGCACATCACAACTCAATTATGACAAAAATGCCTTCAGAAATTTCCAATACCTGTTGGCATCAAGATAGGCGTTATTGGGACTTTGAGAATGACAAGCTTTTAAGTGTCTGGTTAGCTATGGGTGAAGAGCGTATGGAAAACGGTCTTTTAGAGTTTATTGCTGGAAGTCATTTAGAGGATTTAGATCCTGATCAATTTGATGCTAAAGTCTGTTTTAAAAATGATTTAGAGAAGAATCAAGAGTTGATTTCAAAACGTGTTCATGTTGATCTTAACCCTGGTGATGTTGTGTTATTTCACTGTAAGACCTTGCATTCTGCTCATGCCAACCAGACAAAAGAGCCAAAAATCTCTCTTGTCTATACCGTTAGAGGGGAAAGCAATCTTCCTTTAAGCAATACACGCTCTAGCAGACATCCTGAAATTCCCTTAATCTAAAAGGTGCACTGCATTGAGATAGCGTTGCGGCATCTCATATTTATTGGAGACAACATCGTGAATATCGATGAGTTTAAATTCTCCCTTGTCGTAGACTACAACTTTATTTGAATCACTATTTTTAAGCAGATGATTTACGGCAACAATGGTAAATTCAAAGGCCATAAGGCGGTCATAAACACTTGGATTACCCCCGCGCTGAATATGCCCTAAAATACTAACACGTGTCTCTAATCCAATCTCATCTTGTAGCCAGTTATAAACATCAGTCGTCTTTTTTGTACCCTCAGCAACAATAGCGATGATATATTTACGCCCATCTTTGACCTCTTGAGCCAATCGTTTTCCCAGTTTTTCATGTTCAAATTCAATCTCAGGAATAACACAGACTTCCGCACCGCTGATCATCGCCGATACAATGGCCAAATAACCACAATCTCGACCCATGACTTCAACAATAAAAGCACGTTTAAACGAAGCTGCTGTATCACGTATCTTATCAAGAGAATCACGAATGACATTTAATGCCGTATCAACACCAAGACAGTACTCCGTACCATAGATATCATTATCGATGGTACTTGGAATTCCTACAAAATTAAGATCAAACTCGGAACTAAAACGATCCATCGCGCGAAAAGAGCCATCACCGCCTAAGACAACCAGACCATCAATCTTGTGCGCTTTTAAATTGTTATAGGCTTGCTGACGATACTTCATATCAAAAAAACGTTTTGATCGTGAAGAACGTAAAATTGTCCCACCATTGTGCATAATTCCCGCTACTTTTTGATGGTTTGCTTTTTCTATACTATTATCAATGAGACCTTCAAGACCATCATAGATGAGATAGGCATCAACACCTTTTTTATATGTGTGATCAACAAATTTTTTAATAGCGGGATTCATTCCTGGTGCGTCACCACCAGAGCACATAATTGCTAAAGCCATCTATTTACTTCCAACAAGCACACACATATCAACTAAACGTGAGCTGTATCCCCATTCATTGTCATACCATGCTAAAACTTTAACCGTATTGCCATCAACAACAGAGGTCATATCAGGAACGTAAGTTGAAC
>JAYEGP010000252.1:0-9676 GCA_034659135.1 Campylobacterota bacterium | reverse complement strand
GGCGTGGTGCTTCCTGAAATATTTGAGCGTTTGGGCTTACATGTAAAGGGAATCTATGTGGAGCCTGATGGTACCTTTCCTAACCATCATCCTGACCCTTCAGTAGAGCATAATCTTATAGATGTGAAAGCCTTATTGGCAGATGAGGGTGATATCGCCTTTGCTTACGATGGGGATGCGGATCGTATTGCGGTCTTAACCCACAAGAACAACATCAAAGGTGACATGATGGCGCTCTTGTATGCGATGAAGATGGATAAGCCGACCATTATCGGTGAGGTAAAATGTTCACAAGTGATGTATGATGAGCTTGAACGCCGCGGTTGTAAAGCAGTCATGTATAAAACCGGCCATAGCAATCTCAAAGTCAAGATGAAAGAGATCGGAGCCGATCTTGCGGCAGAAGTGAGTGGACATATCTTTTTTAAAGAGCGTTACTTTGGTTATGATGATGCGATCTATGCCACCCTTCGTATGCTTGAACTTGTCAATGATGGTATCGATCTTGACACTGAGCTTGCCAAACTTCCTGAAGTTTTTTCAACCGAAGAGATTAAAGTAGAAACGACAGAGCAAGAGAAGTTTAAACTCATTGATGCACTCAAGCTACTACTTGAAAATCCGCCAGAAGGTTTTCCTGAAATTAAGGATATCATCGATGTGGATGGTGTGCGTGTGATCTTTGATCAAGGATGGGGATTGGTTCGCGCGAGTAATACAACCCCCGTACTCGTGACACGTTTTGAATCAACAGATGCTAAGATGGCAAAACTTTATGAGCAAAAACTTAATGAACTGATTCAAATAGCACAAAAAAATCTAGGAGAGAACTCATGAAAGAACATACCTTATTAATGCCACTCGATATGCACCTTCATCTGCGTGATGGCGTGATGTTAGAGACCGTAGCCCCTTTAACCTCATACACCTTTAGCGGGGCAGTGGTGATGCCAAATCTGGTACCGCCAGTCACGACGAAAGACGATGTTATCGCCTATAAAAAGAGAATCTTTCAAGCGGTAGGTCAAGTAGAAGAGGTAGAAGCAGATCTGATGATGGATGACTATTTTGAGCCCTATATGACACTTTTTTATCAAAACTATGAGCCAAAATTCTTAGAAGACGTTCAAGAAGAGATCACAGCGATTAAACTCTATCCCGCAGGCATTACGACCAATTCTGAAGGGGGTGTCAGCTCCTTTGATATCGAAGCGATGCGTCCGACTTTGAGTAAGATGAGTGAGTTGGGTATTCCTCTGTGTGTGCATGGTGAGACCGATGGTTTTGTAATGGATAGAGAAGCAGAGTTTATGAGTATTTATGAGCTTTTGGCTTCTAACTTTCCTGATCTAAAAATTATTATGGAGCATATAACCACCAAAGCGGCAGTGGATATGTTAGATAATTATCCCAATCTTTATGCAACAATTACCTTACACCACTTGCTTATTACCCTTGATGATGTGGCAGGCGGAATGATGAAGCCCCACCTGTTCTGTAAGCCAATCGCTAAACGTCCTGAAGATATGCAAGCGCTTTTACATGTAGCACTGAATGCCCATCCTAAAGTGATGTTTGGTTCAGACTCAGCGCCCCATCCTCAGCATAAAAAAGAGGCCTGTGGGTGTGCGGCAGGTGTCTTTACTGCGCCTATTGCGCTTCAAGTACTGTGTGAACTTTTTGATAAACACGACAAACTCGATAATCTTCAAGCCTTTGTCAGTGATAATGCTCAAAATATTTATGGGATCTGTCCTGAGTTTAAAGAGGTGGGATTGGTTGAAGATCCTTTTGTGGTTCCTGAAAAGTATGGTGAAGTCGTACCGATGTTTGCCGGTGAAACGATTGGATGGTCCATAGAGAGTGTCATTTAAAATTCTCTTACTCGAAGATGATCTTCTCTTTGGGGAGACGCTTCAAGATTTTTTAGAAGAAGAGGGGTGTGAGATCACGCTCTGTCGTAATGGCGAAGAAGCTCTCGAGACAATCTATGCGAATCGTTTTGATCTCTATCTTCTTGATATTAATGTTCCTCTTATTGACGGACTGACACTCTTAAGTGAACTTCGTAGTGCCAATGACATTACGCCAGCAATCTATTTAACCTCTTATAATGACAAAGAGACCCTTGCTAAAGCCTTTGAAAATGGGGGCGATGATTATTTGAAAAAGCCTTTTGATATGGATGAACTGCTTTTGAGAATTCATGCTTTGATGCGTCGGGCACAAGGTGAACGTAAGCTCTGTATTAAAGAGCTCTGCATTGATGATAAATACAAACGGGTGATGTATAAAGAGCAAGAGCTTCGTTTAGCCACAAAAGAGTATCAACTCTTAAGGTTATTGATGCGTCATGTTGGCGAGGTTGTCACGAAAGAGATGATTATTGAAGCACTCTGGAACGCTTCACAGAGTGTGAGTGATGGAGCGATTCGTGTCTATATTAACCGTCTTAAACATGAACTTGATGATTTTAGTATTGAAAATATTCGAGGTGTAGGGTACCGTTTTGTTTCGTAACCTCACCTGGGTTATTCTTGCGTATTATGTGATTACGGTCTTTATTGTGGTTAGTGGTCTGTACTATTTTGTCGTGGTCTTAGGGTTTAATGATTTAGGTCTAATATTTGGCATCACTTTTATTATTACCGGGCTTATGGGCATGATTATGGCGACTTTGGCACTCGAACCCTTGCGAGAGCATTTTTATAATTTAGAACGTTTTACCAAAGAGACGCTTCATGAGCTTAATCTTCCCATTAGTACCATCACTGCCAATACTACGATGTTGAAAAAGAGTGCTGTCGATGAGAAAAGTCTCAAGCGAATAGCACGCATCGATACGGCAGCTAAGATGCTGCATGAGCGTTATGAAGAGCTTGATTATCTCATTCGAAAACAGATGCAAAAAGAGCTTGTGGATACCTTTGAACTCTCTAAGGTGATTGCAGAGCGTATTGATCTTTTAAACTCGCTTTACAGTCGATTTGATTTTGAAAAAAACCTAGAAGAAACGACAATCATCGCAGATCGTTTGGGACTCTTAAAAGTAATCGATAATCTCATTGAGAATGCTGTAAAATACTCCAATGATTCACAGCACATTACGGTGACATTAAAGAGTGGTATATTTGAGATTATGGATTATGGCGAGGGGATGGATGAGGTGGAACTCTTGCACATTTTTGATCGCTATTATCAAAATGATGCTACGATGCCAGGTTTTGGAATAGGTCTAGGATTAGTTAAGAGCTATTGTGACCGTTATAAGATAGACTTACATGTAAAGTCACAAAAACATCAAGGAACTACGGTTTCACTTAATTTTAAAGAGGTTTTATGCAACAAGCACAATGGTTAGAGACGGCAGAACAAGCACTCGACTACGGAGTAATGGGAATATTGATTTTAATGAGTATCGTAGCCTTATGGCTCTTTATTGAACGTCTGATGTTTTATAAAGCGGTGCGTTTGGATGATTATGAGAGTCGTGATCTCTTAGAACTTGATCTGAGTGATAACCTTTCAACCATTGGTGCGATTGGATCTAATGCGCCTTATGTGGGACTTTTAGGAACGGTTATTGGAATTATGATTACCTTTTATACTTTGGGTGATGTGGGAGCCGTTGATACCAAAAAAATTATGACGGGTCTGGCCCTTGCACTTAAAGCAACAGCTATGGGCTTAATCGTAGCGATGCCAGCGATTATCTTCTATACGATAGCGTCACGCAAGATGGAGCGTGTCTTGGCACACTGGGATGCTAAACATGAAAAACCGTAAAAAATTTAATGAGATCAATGTTATTCCTTTTATCGATATCATGCTGGTACTTCTGGTTATGGTACTCACTACAGCGACCTTTATTAAACAAGGTATTATCCCAGTAGATCTACCAAAAGCGCAGGAATCTGATAAAAAAGAGGAGAAAAAAGAGGTTCATATTACCGTTACTAAAGAGGGAAAACTCTTTTTAGAAAAAGAGGCCTTAAGTGCGAGTGCATTAGAAGCAGAGCTTCAAAAGATCGACAGAGATCAAACGGTAGTGCTCAGTAGTGATAAACAAGCGGTTTTTCAAGATTTTGTAACCGTGATGGATATCTTAAAACGTCTCAATCATGAACAACTTTATATTGTGACTAAGGAATAACATGATGTCGAAAATCATTTGATCAATTAAAAAATTTTTAAAATACTAGTCGGTAAGATAATAAATAAAAGGAGGGGTAGAGATGACTACTCTGTATAACGTATTAGGAATTGATTTAGGTACAACAAACTCTGTAGCGACAGTATATACTGATGAAGGACTTGAACATATATCTTTTGATAACGATTTTCTTCTTCCATCAGTTGTAAATATAAGTGACAATGGCGTAATAGTGGGTGCAAAAGCTAAAAATATGGCGATGATTGCTAGTGAAAATACAGCTATTTCTGTTAAAAGGTTGATGGGTGGTAGTGACGTGATAGCTCTCAATAATAAAAAATTTACACCGCAAGAGATATCATCTTTTATTATTAAAAAAATAGTTGAAAGTGCATCATCCCAAATGGGCAAGAAGTTTACAGAGTGTGTTGTGACGGTACCTGCTTATTTTAATGAAAAACAGAGAGAGGCGACAAGGGAAGCGGTACTTCTAGCGGAACTAGAGCCTATAAGAATTATAAACGAGCCAACAGCTGCAGCGATTAGCTATGGTGCTGATAAACATAAGGATATGGTTTACGCGGTTTATGATTTGGGTGGTGGTACATTTGATATCTCTATTATTGAAAATTCTCAAGGTTTGATCGAGGTTGTTTCTACCACAGGGGATAACAGCCTCGGTGGGGATGATTTTGATAAAAAATTAGCAGATTTAATTCTTGAAAAAAGTGATCTGAATCTTGAGATGACAACGAGTTTAAAAATAAAACTTTTACAATTGGCACAAGATGTAAAAGTGCAACTTTCAAAAGAGGATGAGGTTATTGTAGATGAGAAATTTTTTGCAAAAGTTGATGGCGTTGCTAAGCACCTTGAGCTAACTGTTACAAAAGAGGAGTTTGAAACGCTTATTGAAGAGGATATAGATAGAACTGTAGCGCTTCTTGAAGAGGCAGTAGAAGAGTCTGGTTATGATATGGATGAGATAGAATCTATCGTACTTACAGGTGGTTCAAGCAAGATTCCTTTTATTGCTCAAAAAATCTTAGAACAGACTCAAAAACTTCCTATACTGATAGAAGACCCCGATAAATCAGTCTCTATCGGTGCTATTTTGCAAGCGGCTATGATAAAAGGTATAGATACTGAATCCATCTTAATAGACATAACCCCATACAGCTTAGGGACAATGGTAAGAGAAGATGATGGTAGCTTGGTACTCTCTAAGATAATTTTTAAAAATTCTCCAGTTCCAAGCAGTAAGACATCACGCTATTATGCTGGAGTTCCCTATCAGGAAGCTTATGAACTTACCGTTTATCAAGGTGAAGATGAAGATGATTTAAGTAATGATGTTAAGATTGGAAGCATGCTGTTTGAGCTTGAAAGTCCTGTTGAAGAAGGAGAGATAGATATAACTTTTAATCTTGATCAAAATGGAATGCTAAGTGTAACTGGCAGTGAAGTGAGCACTGGCGAGAAGGTGCAAGGCATGTTTAAAACAACGATAACAAAATCAACAAATCATAAAAAAATAGCTCAAATGAGTATCTTAAATGAACATGAAAACTCTATCGTTATGAAAATTGATGAACTTTTGTCAAACAAGGATGTTTTGGATGAAGATAAGAGTGATTTAAAAACATTAAAAACTAAATATCTGAGTGCAAGTGATAGTGAAAAAGAAGATATTGAAGAAGAGATAATAGACATCATATTTTTCTTAGAGCAGTAAGATGTTAGTTGAATATAAATGTCCTGTTTGTAGAGCAAATAATAAGTTAGCAGAAGAGAACAGTATCTGTAGAAGGTGTGGGGTTGATCTCTCATCTATCTACGCTCTCAACAAAAAATATACGTATGAGATTTTAAATAAGGTGTATCGATATGGCAAAGAAAAAGAGAAAAACATTTCCTAAAGATGAGCTATTAGCGCTATTTAGAGATCAAAATTATCAAAAAGTTGTCTCGAAAATCAAGCAGTTTGCCATTGAAGATATGGATAACTCAGAGCTAGATAGTTTACATGTAGATTCGCTTAAAATACTCTCTAATGAGAGATTTAAAGTCGGTGATATCCAAAGAGCCATAAGGGATATAGAGTTAGCAATAAATGTAAAAGCAGATGAGACTTTAGAGTTTTTAAGATTAAAGTATCTCTGTTATTTAGAAAATTTCTCAGAGGCTAAACTTTATGCTGATACACTTTTACAAAAGTATAAAAGTGAAAAAAATATTATATTTTACTCACTTTTAATAGAGCTGTATCTAGGCAACACTATCGACGATAAGCAACTTAAAAAAGTAACAAAAGCGAAACAGGAGTATCTACTTGCAATAGCTGCACTTTTTAATGATGATACAGAATCTGCACTCAAGCATCTAAACAACTCAAAGCCAAGAGCAAAAGCAGAGAAAAACAGTATCGAGGCCTTAAAAGCGATACTTCTTCAAAAAACACAGCTGCAAATAAAAGATATCAAACCCTTGTATAGATTTTTACTTTTTGGCGACGATACAAATCTTCAAAACAGTAAAAATGTAAGAAATTTCAGAGATGAAATCATTAAAAATTTCAAGCAAAGCGGTAGCGCTAAAAATCTAAATAAGCTAATAGCACTAGAGGGCTATGTAGATGATGTTATAGTTAAAAAAGAGAATAATCCAAAATTGGCACTCAATAACATCACTATGATGTTAGAAAAAAAAGAAGAACCAGACTATATACAGATGTATAAAATATTTATCTCTTATGAAAAAGAGTTTCTACGGATACCAGAGTCTATCTATGTTTTAGTCGATATTGTTAAAAATATTGATAGTGCAATAGCAGAGTTGAAAATAGTCTCTTTTGCAGAAAAATATTTAAAGATTCACAGTGAAAAACTTGCACCTTTTGCAATTAAATATATCCTCTATAGACTACTCTCTGTTGGTTTTAAAAATGAGAAGTCAGTGAAAATGATTGAATCCTTGTATGATAAATATGACAATAAAGATATATTTTATACCAAGCTAAGCTTTGCTATAAACTATGATACTCTCGAAATGTATGATAAATATAAAGAGTATATAGATAATGTTTTTAAAAAATATAGCTATGTAAATAGTATGATGATTAAAGATATGGTTCAATTGATGGAATCTTTTGAGTATGCTCTTATGTTTTTAGATGCGGATGAAACGAAACATGCGACTAAAAAGATTGAAAGTACTCTTTATGTTATTAAAAACCTTAGCGATGTAGATGTAAAATATAAGAGTCTATTTTTAAGATTACTCAACGCTTATGCGATAGCAATATCTTCATTTGATGAGAATGAACTAGAAAAAGGGTATGATGATATAAAAGCAGTTTTGAATAAATATATTGATATGTTTGGCTATGAAAAGTCTCAATTATGTGAGGATGCTGAAGAGTTTTTAAATGGCAGTGTACATATTCAAAATGATTTCACTCCAAATATCATTCAAGAGAAATATATTAAATTTAAAATGGCACTCAAAACAGGAACTGATCCATTTGTTGCGTTAGAAAACTATCCGGATATGTATGTATATTTTTACATTGAAGAGAATGAAACTGCTGTTTTTGACCTCATTATGGAGTATGCAAGATTTGAAGATTTAGATGATAAAGTTATTGCAAAAATATTTAGATTGACACATTTTGCCTATAAAGCAGAGTTTTTAAGAACAACTATTCAAACAATACTAACTCAGTATGCACAAGAGCATCTTGAAGTTTCACAAAAGATTTTTCAGTATATTTTAAAAACTACAAACTCACAGAGTGTTTGGTATCTCAATTGGTTGTATAGCTATATGGATATGATTGATACCCACAATCTTGAAAAAGATGCTTTTTTTATCAGATGTCTCCATATATTTTTAGATATTCAAGGAAGAAAAAAATTTAAAACTATCCAAAAAAGATATGCATTAGTAATACGTAGATTTGTTACGTGGGATGTAGAGGATACAAGGGAACAAAATCAACAAATTTTTGAATTTTAAGGAATCAAAATTAAATAAGACAGCAATTATAGCGATGTTATTTTGTTTCTAGTCGAATTATTTTATGAGGAGCATAGCCTAAGCTACGCGACGATTAAAATCATTTGACTAGGAGCAAAAGAACAAGATAGAATGATGTTTTATTTAATTTTGATTCCTAAGGAGTGATGCAATGTTAAAACAGAGTCCTTACGAGATTTTAGAACTAAAGGGTGACTTTACCTATAGAGATATTAAAAAAGCTTATAGAAAAGCGATAAAAGAGAACCCACCTGAACAATCTCCAGAAATGTTTTCTAAAATCTCTAGTGCCTATGAAAGTTTAACAAATGAGAACTATTTTTTTAAAGATATTGATGAAAATCATTTTACTCTATCGTGTGACATTAAACCAATACAAAAGACAAAAATCGACAATGTAAAATATCTAAAAAGCATATTTGAGGTACCATTTTATGACTAGAGAAGAGCTAAAAAGAGAACTTTGCGATATTATAGATAAGCTAGACGATGAAGAGATAGAGCAGTTATCAAGCGGTGGATTTGCTTCGCTCAAAGAGGAGCAGAGTGTAACAGAAGAGCTTATTAAAATAAATGGTGAGTTTAAAAAACTTACTAAAGTTGTTCAAAAGCTAGAAGAAACCAACAATAATGAGATTAAAAGCATGAAGCCGTATATCAATATGTACAAGTTTATTACAAACTCTATAGATTTGATAAATGAGATGCCAGCAAGTGTTAACTATATAAATATTTTTAGATTTAACACCCAGTTTGGCTCATTTAAAACTGCTTATGGAACGATACAAGAGCTCTATAATGATATACTCCAAGAGATAAATCTAAAACCTGTCGCATCTGTAGGAGACGAATATAATTCGCAAACACAAGAGGTGGTAACAGTAAGCTCTTTAAAAGATTGTGTTCATGAAAATGAAATTTCAGAAGTCATAGAGCAAGGATTTACTCACAATGGAGAATTAATCCAGTATGCACAAGTGTCTGTTTGTAAATAGCTTTGAGTGTACTTTATGACGGCAGTGATAAGCAAGCGGTTTTTCAAAATTTTGTAACCGTGATGGATATCTTAAAACGTCTCAATCATGAACAACTTTATATTGTGACTAAGGAGTAGTATGAGTTTGAAAATTTTACTTGTAGAAGATCATCTGATCAATCAAAAAATGGCGGCGGCACTTTTAAAAAAGCTGGGTTTCAGTGTAGATCTTGCTAAGAACGGTGAAGAAGCGGTAGTTCTGCACAAAGCCAATAAATATGATGGGATTCTCATGGATATTCAGATGCCAATTATGGATGGTTTTGAAGCGACTAAGATCATTCGTGAGTCTGATAATGAGACACCAATTATCGCATTAAGCGGGAATCCAGATAGTGATTTTTCTACGCGTATTGAAGAGCTTGGAATGAATGGATATCTGAAAAAACCGATTGATGTTGCTCTCTTAACGAGTACATTGAAATCTAGTATTTCGGCTTACATGTAAG
>JAYEGP010000251.1:0-1884 GCA_034659135.1 Campylobacterota bacterium | reverse complement strand
CAAATTTATTTTCAAGTCCTATGAATTTATTTTCAAGTGCTGCAACACTTGCAGTCACCTCATCAAGTTTTTTATCAAGGTGATTAATATGGTTATATTGAGATTTAAGTAAAAGCGTATTGATATCATCTTGGCTTAGTCCCTCTCCATTGCTAAACTTCTCTTCAATCTCCTTAACCTTAGGAGTAATCATCTCAATAAGCATATCATCAACTTTAGTTTTATTCATTGCAAAACCTTTACTCTTTATGATGTATTATAACATAATTGATGGGTGCCTTAAAGACTCTTCTCAATGCTCAATGCCTCTGAGGTGCACTTTTCAATCTAAAACCAATCAACAATTATTAAGTCATCTACTCTTTTAAATTCTTTAGTATTGTTGGTAACTAAAGTTAAATTGTTGGCTTTTGCGCAACCGGCTATTAAGGTATCCATTGGTCCAATTGGAGTTCCAAGTTTTTCTAAAGCAGCTCGAATGATTGCGGACTCTTTTGCTTCTTTTTCACAAAAATCAATAATTTGAATTTCCTCCAATAATAAACTTAGTTGCTCTTTTCTCTTCTTGGAATTATTTGACTTTGCAATCCCAACTTCCAACTCATATAAAACAATTGATGGGATAAATATATCTTTTGGAGAATGTGAAAATAGGTTTTTTGAGACTTCTCCCATACCTTTAAAAAAGTAGACAATACTATTTGTATCTAACAAATACATTTAAAATTCTTCTCTTTGTGCATCAAGAGTATCGCTGCTCCTAATCTCTTCGATAGTGGGAAAATCACTCCAACTTCCTGCTAAGTTTTTTATCTTTGGATTCCAATTATTGCTAATATTTCTTTCTATTATTGTTGATATGTATTTACTAATAGAAGTATCTAAAGAGTTTGCTATCTCTTTTACTTTTGATTCTAAGTCATTGTTGATATAAATAGTTATTTGAGCCATGTCAATATCCTTTATAAAGTATATGTGCAATTATAAGTGTTAATAGATTAAATTTTTATTATTTTACATGTAACTTAACTTTTCAGCATTTGAAATTTGAGACTCGACCCCTATCTTCTGATACCTCTACTTGCATAGCGATATCGGTAGACCTACTACCATCTCTTATATAGCATGGCTATATGTAATCCTCCTAATTTACATTAGTTGTTACGCCTTCTTGGCACACACTCGACCCCTATTTTTCGTACCCTTAAGATCCTCAGCCCGCACTTAATCTATTTTATTCATTGTATAATTTTCAATAGAGCCATCATAGCTATCATCAAAGCGCCAAACTATTTTATTTTCGCTAAAAGTGCTTACAGAAAAATATGGTCGATTGACTGAACTCTCCAACATCGTTAGAAAAGCTGCTTTACTCAGACATCGACTGCTCGGTGCTGCTGCTGCATCATAGTTTTGATAACTTGTAGAACAATCATGATCTTCTTCAATACCTACCCATGTTGTTTCATAGTGATTATTTTGATAATCAAACGTTATCTCTTCATCGGTAGCACCAGCACAGTTGCTATAACCTCCTGTAAATCTCCAGCTTCCTGTAAGATCTACTTCTCCACTGTTACATGTAAAGCTCTGTGTACTACTGCTACTTTGTGAGCTAATAGATGATACTGAAGCAGAACTAATGGCTACACTTGAGCTACTACTGCTTGATGTATAAACTATAGGGTCTATACTGACTTGAGTATTTGTCTTACTGACATTGTTAAAAGTCACACAAGCCTCATCATGTCCATCGGTCTGTGGTGCGTTATGTATTGGCATCCATTCACTACTGCCTAGGTAGTACCAGATACTATAGTCACTACCGTTTTTGCTTATACGGTAGTGTCTATTGGAGTCTGTTTTAAAATAGTGGTAGTTTAG
>JAYEGP010000250.1:0-1886 GCA_034659135.1 Campylobacterota bacterium | reverse complement strand
CCATCGCAACCTTTGAGCGTACTTTGGTCACCCCATCAAAATATGATGACTTTTTAAACGGTTGCCCTGGCGCACTTAACAAAGAAGAGAAAGCAGGTATGAAAACATTTATAGATAAAGGCTGTGCTACTTGTCACACTGGTGTTGCTTTAGGTGGAACTATGCAAGCATTTGAGATCACTGCAAAATACAAACATGCCGATTTAGGTGACTTTAAAGGTGATGCTAATGGACTGGTTAAAGTTCCTACGCTGCGTAATATCACGCAAACTGCACCGTATTATCACAACGGTGGAATCTGGAGTCTTAAAGAGGCAATCGTAGAGATGGGTAAAACCCAATTAGGTATTACTCTTACTGATAAAGAAGCCTCATCAATTGAAACATTTTTGAAAACACTTGATGGTAGAAAAGCAGATATCATCTATCCACAACTTCCTGCTTCAACGGCAACAACACCACTTCCAAATTCAAAATAATTATCACAGAGTAAAAAGGTTTACAATCCTTTTTACTCTAGCTTTTGTAAATATTACTGTGACAATTTTTTAATGATTTGATCTATCTGAACTTTTATTTTTGGTAGTTTTAGAGTCGCAACATTCCAAACAATTTCTTCATCAACTTCAAAATACCAATGAATCAATTTATCTCGCATTTTTGCCATTAAAGACCATGGTAGTTCCGTGAACTTTTCAGTAATTTCTTTTGGAATTTGTTTCGTGGCCTCACCAATAACTTCTATCTCTCTAATACAAGCGCTAACAGTTTTATCATCTTGCATAAAATCTTCAAAACTCATACCTTCAATATATAAGCCAATTTTTTGAATTCGCAGGCTAATATCCTCTAAAAAGAGCAGATGATTTCTTCTCATACAGCTATTGCTTCTTTTAGGATATGTGCTTTTAATTGTGCTTTTAATTTTCTTCTGGGTACAAGATCAACACTATGATTAAGTTGCGTACTTAAATACTCTTCTAATTCAATAAAAGTAAGCAAATCTGGACTTTTCTTAAAATCAACAAGCAGATCAACATCGCTACTGTCTGTCTGTTCTTCTCTAGCGTATGATCCAAATATATAAAGCGAACCAACATTATAATTTTGCATCAAATAGGGTTTCATTGCAGTAATTTCACGTTTAAGTTGATCTAATGATGACATAATGACCTCCAGCAATTGAAATTATTATATCATATATTAGCATCTGCTATGACACTAGTACCGCTACAACACCACTTCCAAATTCAAAATAATCTATAAGCTCCTTGTGAGCTTATCACCTTAAAACAGTCCATCACTTTGCAAAATTTGTAGCAGTTTTTCGGCTTCTCTATCTCCATTTTCTGAAGCTTTCTCAAATAAAGAGATCGCTTTTGTCAGGTTCTCGATAATCATAGTGAATTTTCTCCATGGAACTACGAAGCTGTTTTTGTAAGCCTAAAAGACGCTGCATACTTTTATGAACACGTTCAAGCTTTCGTGTTTGAAGCGCAGTGAGTTCACTTTTTAACAAGGCATTACAGTTAAGTTCTGCCACGGCAATGGGCGTATTAAGATCGTGAATCATAGCATGCACAAACTCATCCATCAGCTCATAGGCCTCATGCATGGGACGCAAGGAGAGACGTGCCAAAATATAACTCAGCAGTGCGCTAAAGAGCAGTGTCGCGATGAAAGCGATGAGAAGTTCTCGATACAAGGTCTGAAACGGTGACAAGGCTTCAGGCCTTTCTATCTTACATGTAAAGCCTTGCGGTGCCAGACGCGCCAAACGTTCACATGAAATCCTTTTATCGTTTAAGATGTCAAAGTATTCCGATTAAGTGTTTAGGCAATGTGTAGCCATCTAAATTTTGCTATCATATCAGCATGAATAAAAC
>JAYEGP010000249.1:3279-9788 GCA_034659135.1 Campylobacterota bacterium | reverse complement strand
AACTCAAAAAAATCAAGAGTTAGAAAAACAGGCAAGATATGCAGATAGTAATCAAGTTATGAATGAACTTATAAAAGCACTTACGCATGGTCTAACTGATGCTTGTGATAGAGATTTAAAACTTATCCAAACTGATTTAGAATCCAATCTTGAAGCCCTAGAAGATGTAGACAAGAGAAATCAGGAAAACAACCAGCATACGGGTGGCTGTTCGCTTGAGATACATACACTTACAGAGACTATGGCGACACTCTTAGAGCATATATCTAACACCTATACACAGGTAGAGACACTCAATACAAATGTTGAAAGTATTGCTGATGTTATTAACCTGATTAAAGACATCTCAGACCAGACAAACCTTCTTGCTTTAAACGCAGCTATTGAAGCCGCAAGAGCAGGAGAACATGGTCGTGGATTTGCAGTTGTTGCTGATGAAGTTAGAAAACTTGCAGAGAGAACTCAAAAGGCAACAAGTGAAGTTGAGATATCTGTCTCTTCACTCAAACAGAACACTCAAGAGGTGCATGAACACTCCCAAGCGATGGAACAACTATCCCATACCTCACATGCACAGATGGATATTTTCCAAGAAAAAATGCAAGTACTTACAGATAATTCAGCAGTAATTTCACAAGAAAATAAAGATGTGACGTATGCTGTATTTATGGTTCTAAGTAAACTTGACCACTTAGTTTTTAAAGCCAATGGATATAAAACAGTATTTACCGGTGAAGCAACAGGTCACTTTGCATCTGATCATGA
The DNA here is from genome assembly GCA_034659135.1 of Campylobacterota bacterium. Lineage (GTDB taxonomy): Bacteria > Campylobacterota > Campylobacteria > Campylobacterales > Sulfurimonadaceae > S010-53. Next base: position 9,023 of record JAYEGP010000249.1, on the reverse strand, counting down.
GTGCCGTCTGGGTAAATGGTACTTTGAGGGATCTGGTAAAGAGAAATTTGGTAAATGTGCAAGTTATTCCAAAATGGCTACACCGCATAAAGATGTTCACGATAACATCAAAAAAGCTGTTGATTGTGTGCAGAGGGGAACATGTTCTCAGGAGTCTCAAAATGTAATGACCTACTTCAAGGATGCAGAAAAAGCATCTGCAAAGGTAGTTGAAAACCTCAATGCCATGCTTCAAGAAGAGAAGCTAGCTAGACACTCCAACACTAAGAAATAAAGGAGTGTTTCTAAAGCAGTTGATAGATATAAGGCTTACATGTAAGAAAGAGATTACATCTGCGTTCGGGTAATCTCTTTGTAAGCGTTAAGTGCTTTATTTCGGACTTCAAGCATCAGTTTCATGCTAGTTTCTGCTTTACCGATGGCGAGTGCGGCTTGATGAAGGTCTTTGACTTGACCAGTGGCTAAGTCGCTAAGAGCCTCTTCACTTTTGACCTGCATGCTATTGACATCTTCCATTGCAGATTTTAGTGTCTGTGCAAACTGTTCTCCACCACCTTTAGTGAGAGCATTGCTTTTGCTATCGAGAAGATCAGCGGTGGAAAGTGCTTTAATATTATTGATATCAGCCATGATCTATTCTCCTTTTACTGTAAGAGCGAAATGGCACTTGTAGCCATCTTCTTCGCGCTATCAAATGCCGCAACGTTTGCTTGATACGAACGTGTAGCTTCTACTAAATCGGCCATTTCGATGACAGGATTAATATTTGGGTACGCAACATAACCTTTTGCATCTGCATCTGGGTGCGCGGGATCGTACTTCATTTTAGGATCTCTATCATCACGGACGATTTTATCTACTATAACACTCATTATAGCAGGATTTACTTTTCGGCCTTCTTCGTTTTCATTAAGAGGGTCAGAATAACCTTGGGCTTTAGTGGTGTCATTAATGGCTTGATTATAAATTTCATTAAAGTCAATCGCTTTAAAAACGACTTCACGGCGACGATATGGTCCGCCTTCATCGGTACGTGTTGTCTGGGCATTAGCGATATTTGAACTGATAGTATTAACACGAGCACGTTGTGCAGAAAGTCCATAAGCACTAATATCAAAACTGTTTAAAAAACTCATGATTTATCCTTAAGAGGTTTTAGCCGAAGCATCTAAAACGGCTCTAAAAATTCCAGAACTTTTTTTACGGGCACTGATAAGCGCAGTAAACATCATAGAGTTTTTACTAAGCTCTGATGTTTCAACATCGAGATCAACGCTGTTACCATCATTACGGGCAGCGTGACCATCACGAAAAAAGAGACGTGCTTGTCGTGAACCTTTAGTCTCTTGTGTTTCAAGGTGTGATGCATCGGTGCGTGCCATCTCTAAGCGACTGTTATCTCGCTTATAAAGTTCATTACGTTTTTCTATCAGGGCACTTTTAAAATCAACATCACGTGGACGGTAAAAAGGGGTGTCAACATTGGCAATATTTCCAGAGATAAGATCTTGACGCATAGCACGGTAATCAAGGGCGGCATCAGCAACACTATGGGCACGGTTTATCTGAATCATCTTACATTCCTCTTTTTAATTAAGAGCTTACAAGCAATATTTATACCAATTATTAATTCTAGAATTACCATCTTTTTAGAGCCAAGAGGATAAAATACAATAAATTATTACATGTAAGACGTATTATGGCTGATCGCACTCTTTTTCTTATTGTTACTTCTTTAATAGCGATAGGGATTATGATGTCATATTCTCTCTCTGCATATACGGTTATTTTCTTTGGGTACAATGAATTTCATTTTGCGATGCGTCAAGCTATTTTTGGTTTAGCATCCATAGGAATTATCTGGTCTTTGGCCCAGTTAGATCCAGATGTGTGGCTTCATCGCATTGGTTTAAGTCTCTTTCTTGTTGGTCTATTTTTAATGATAGCTATGCCATTTTTACCTACTACTTTAGTGACTGAAGTAGGTGGAGCATCACGGTGGATCAAGCTTTTTGGATTTTCTATCGCTCCTGTTGAATTTTTCAAAGTGGGTTTTGTCTATTTTTTGGCCTGGAGTTTTGCTCGTAAAATAGGGAGCCAAAAGAGGGTGAGTCTTAAAGAAGAGTTTATTCGTTTTATCCCTTATGCGCTCTTTTTTGTTGTAGTGATGTTTCTTATTGCTTTTATTCAAAAAGATCTGGGGCAGGTTGTTGTTCTTGGCTTGACCTTGGCTTTTTTGCTCTTTTTTGCTGGGAGCAGTTTTAAGTTTTTTATGACACTGATAGGAAGCTCTATCGTTTTTTTCGTATTTTTTATTATGACAGCAGAACACCGAATTGCACGTATTAAGTCGTGGTGGGCATTGGCTCAGCAGAATATTTTGCAACTTTTTCCTGAGTCAATAGCGGTGCATCTTCGCATTGCTAGCACTGATGAGCCGTATCAGATAGGGCACTCTTTGAATGCTATTCATAATGGGGGTCTTTTTGGAACAAGTTTGGGAGCAGGGACTTTTAAACTCGGATTTTTAAGTGAGGTTCATACCGATTTTGTTTTAGCAGGAATCGCAGAAGAGTTTGGATTTGCTGGGGTCTTTTTTGTTACGGCACTTTTTGTTTGGATGCTTCAGCGTATCTTTAGAGTATCAAATCGTTCTCAAAATAATATCTATTTTCTTTTCTCTTTAGGCATTGGCTTGTTAATTGTATTTGCCTTTATGATTAATGCCTATGGTGTGAGTGGTTTGACCCCTATTAAAGGGATATCAGTACCATTTTTAAGCTATGGAGGCTCGGCAATGATGGGGGCTTCTATAGGTATAGGTATGGTCTTGATGGTCTCTAAAAAGGTGGTCGTTAAAAAATGAATATTTTAATCACAGGTGGTGGAACAGGAGGGCACCTTGCGATTGCAAGAGCCTTAAAAGAGGCGGCGATTAATGCAGGTCATAACTGTCTGTATGTTGGTTCGCGTTCAGGTCAAGATAAGGCTTGGTTTGAAAACGATAAAGAGTTTCATCATCGCTATTTTTTAAATACGACAGGTGTCGTGAATAAACATGGTTTAGGAAAAATTAAAGCGATGTTTGCCGTGATAAAAGCGATGTTTATGGTCTTAAAAATCATGAGGCATGATAAAGTCGATGCTGTTATTAGTGTGGGTGGCTACTCTGCTGCTCCGGCATCGGCAGCGGCTACAATACTGAGAATCCCTTTTTATATTCATGAACAAAATGCAGTTATGGGCAAACTCAATACTATATTAAAGCCTTATGCGAAGACATTTTTCTCATCGTATGATGAGAGCTCTCCCATTAAAGACTACCCTGTAGCGGCACGTTTTTTTGAAAATGCATGGGTACGTAAAGAGATTCACAATGTGATTTTCTTAGGCGGTTCACAAGGGGCAAAATTTATTAATGATCTGGCTTTGGAGTTAGCACCGATTTTGACAAGCAAAGGCATTAAGGTCATTCATCAATGTGGTGAAGCGGATCTTCAACGTATGCAAAAAGTCTATTATGATCAGGGTGTTGATGTTGAGCTCTATGGATTTACTTCAGATATCGCTTCCTTATTAAAACGTAGTGATCTTGCCATTGCACGAGCAGGTGCGAGTACGCTTTGGGAACTTTGTGCGACAGGATTACCTGCTTTTTATGTGCCTTATCCTTATGCTGCGGGAGATCATCAGTATTATAATGCTGAGTTTCTTCGTAAACAAGATCTCGCTTGGTGTGAACGACAGAGTGTTACAATGTCACGATCTATTATGTTACTTTTAAATGAGAGTGTTGAAGCCAAGAGCAGGGGTATTCAAGAGCTGATCTCACCAGCGGGTGCAGATAGAATTATTTCGTATATTCAGGAGAATAAATGTTAGCAGAGATGGCGCAGTGGTTAGTTGATCTGATTTTTGAGATGGGATACTTAGGTGTGTTTGGTTTAATGGCTATTGAGAGCTCTTTTATCCCTTTTCCTAGTGAAATTGTTCTCATTCCAGCAGGGTATCTGGCCAGTAAAGGCGAGATGGATTTTACCCTTGTTTTCCTCGCAGCACTAGCGGGTTCTATGGTGGGAGCCTTTATCAACTATTTTGGTGCGTTATGGATCGGTCGAACCCTTTTAGAACGCTATGGAAAGTATGTCTTTATTAAAACAGAGACTCTTGATAAAATGGACAGTTTTTTTGACGCACACGGTCATATCTCTACTTTTACGGGTCGTTTAATTCCGGGTATCCGTCAGTTGATTTCGATTCCAGCGGGGCTTTCTCAGATGAATCTTAAAGTTTTTAGTTTTTATACAGCTTTAGGTGCAGGGCTTTGGAGTCTGATTTTGATTGTTTTAGGGTATGTTATGGGTGAAAATGAAGAGCTGATTAAAGCTTATTTGCATCAAATTACACTCGTAGCCGTGGGAAGCGCTCTGCTTATAGGCTTAATCTATTTCTATATTCAACGTAAGCATTAAAAAATAGTAGCTAATTTACCGATATTATAGTACAGACTCTAGAGATTATTTTTTAATAGTTGTATGTGAAGAGGAAAGTTTATGATAGATAGTTACCTGAAAAAAGTAGTTTTAATTTTTGTTATATTTTTGGTATTTTTTGGCTGTGGCGATGAGAGTGCTTTAACAAAAACTTCTAAGGTTTCAGTAGCTATCTCTGGAAAGAGTGTTGATGGTTATTTAGAAGATGCAGTTATCTGTCTTGATGATAATCAAAATAATAGATGCGATACAGGCGAGGTGTCAACTGTCAGTACTTCTGGAGGAAACTTCCAGCTTCAAGGTCAAAGCACATTAGGCTATAGGCAGTTAATTACTATCGGTGGTAAAGATAGCGCTACGGGTGCTGCATTTTCAGGTCTATTAAAAGAGCTCATTGCAGTAACTCAAGAGATGGAATTCAATCTTACAAATATAACCCCTTTAACGACCTTAAGTACAGATCATTTTTATCATGCTAGAGAGAGTAATGCCTCGTATACTCCCGAACAAGCTAAAAAGACAATCGCTGAACATTTAGGTATGAGTGTTGAAGATCTTGTTGATGATCCTATGCGCAATACAGTAGCATTTAAAAAATCTCAACAGCTAATACAGACAACTTTCCTGATTCAAGCATCATTAGCGGATGATAACCAAAGCATGTTTTCTCATATCATGGGTGTTTTTGCACAATCGATTGCTGATGATAACCTCTCCAATGATTTTAATGTTTCTAATGCTTTAGCAGCATTACAGAACGTTCCCTATAGGAGTACTTCATTGGAGCTCTCTGATGATGTTGAAAAGTTGATAGAGGCGTATAGTACTGAAATAGGCAAATATATAGTATCAGCTACCGAGCAAAATGAAAAAATTCAACAACAGTTATATGTATATGCCACAGATGCAAGAGACCGAATTATTAATAATGATATTGCTGCATTTGATGATGTGATTCAAAGTATTAATGCAGAGCCCGAAGTGAAACCGACTTTAAATGAGATTTCTATTAGCTCTCCATCAGCTTATAGTATCAATGAAAATAATGCATCTACTATTTTTAACATTGTAGCTACAGATACTGATGCTATGGCATTAACTTACACTCTTACAGGAAGTGATGCCGATGCTTTTGTCCTCGATGAGGCTAAGGCTGAATATATTTTTAAAGATGCACCTGATTATGAGACAAAAAAAACCTATTCTATTACCCTAAGCGTCAGTGATGGGGAGATTACGAGTACGCAAGAT
>JAYEGP010000249.1:0-3179 GCA_034659135.1 Campylobacterota bacterium | reverse complement strand
TCCTTAGTGATGGTGGTGCGGATATTAGTGGATTTAGTTTAAGCAATACAGAAACTTTTAGTATTAGCAATCAAGGAGTCATAACTACGAAAAAAATACTAGATTATGAAGATACGTTTAGATATGAGCTTAATGCGTCTGCAACGAATAGTATAGGTCAAAGTGATAGTATTGCATTTAATATATATGTTAATAACATGATTGATGTAGCTGCCGTGTTAGAGGATACCGAAGTTGCTATATTAGAGAATGCATCACCAGGGGATGTTGCAGGTACTATAAGGATTATTACCACAGGCGATAGCCCTATTACTGCATTCGCACTTGGAGGTGTTGGAAGTGAAAATTTCGATGTGAGTAATGCGGGTGTTATTAGTTTAAAAAGCGGAGCCAGTTTAAATTATAATGCAGATAAAGATTATTTCTTAACTGCCTTGGCTACAAATAGTCTAGGAGACAGTAACACGGTCGATATCAAGATTAGTGTTATAGAATATTTTACCCCTTTTCAAATTGCAAAATTACGTTCGCAAAATAGTAGTAATTTTCCAAGGTTTGGTAGTGCTGTAAGTATGAGTGGAGATTATATTGTTGTAGGTGCTTATGGTGATGATACTAATGAAAATCATATAGGCAAAGTCCATCTTTTTAAACGTCAACTTGATGACACACTCATTGAGCTCAACTTTCCTGATATTCATGATTCGATTGCAAGTGATAATTTTGGCTGGTCTCTTAGTATTGATGGCGATTATATCGTTGTCGGTGCTAAAAATAAAGACACTGCTGAAACAGGAAGTGCTTACGTATATCGAAGGTTTAGCGATAATAATATTGCGCTTATTAAAAAAATACAACATAGTGATAGTAAGGCAAATGATAATTTTGGATACGCAGTAAGCATCAGTGGTGATTACATCTCTATTGGTGCTATCAACGATGATACAAACGCCACCAATGCGGGTAGTGTCTATCTATATAAGAAAGATAGTAATGATACGATTACACAGCTTAGCAAATTATATGCAAGTGATGCCCAAGCACAGGATCTTTTTGGTTACTCCCTAAGTATGGATCAAGGCTATTTAGTCGTTGGGGCACTCCATGAAGATAGTCGTGGTAATAATGCCGGGAGTGCTTATCTTTATAAAATACAGAGTGACACTAATATTACTCAAATAGCTAAGATACAGCCTAGTGACATAGAAGCGGATGATTATTTTGCTAACGCAGTGAGTATGGATGGTGATTTTATAGTGGTAGGTGCCATTGGGGAAGATACTACAGCCTCACATGCGGGTAGTGTTTATCTATTTAAAAGAAATTCAGATACATCCGTGACTCAAATAGCAAAGATTCAAGCCAAAGATCCTACAACAGATAACGCATTTGGCTCGAGTGTTAGCATTAAGGGAGTGTTTATCGCTGTGGGAGCTATTGGTGATGATAGTATTGCTTCTGGGGCAGGAAGTGCCTATCTATTTAAAATAAAACCTGATGAAACCTTAGTTCAAATTGCAGATAAACTGACTGCACATGATGCTGAGGCTAATGATAACTTCGGTAATGCTATCGCTATTGATGGAGATTATGTAGTGGTGGGTGCATATCGAGAGGATACAGGTAGTCAAAGCGCAGGAAGTGCTTATGTGTTTAATGTTGAGCCAGAAGATAAAATCTATATCTACGCCGAACCTGCTGATCAGATCAATATTAATGAAAGTTTTAGAAATAGTAGTTTCATTTTAGATGCGGCAAGCCCTAGTGGAGCCGTTTCATATACCTTAAGCGGCATTGACGAGGGAGAAATGGTGCTTAATGTTAATGAGAGTATCGTACCCCATAATGCTATATTGTCTTTTTTAAACGTCTCTGACTATGAGTTACCATCGGATATAGGAGTGGATAACAGCTATGAGGTTGATATTTTACTATCCGATCAAAATGATGTCACTAATGATAGGGTGATGCATAAAAAATTGACTGTTTTTGATCGATACTTTTTTGATATCCAGAGAATCGAGGCTAATGATCCTGATATTAATGACTACTTTGGATCAGGTGTGAGTATGAGTGGTGATATGATTGCCATAAGTGCACCGAGTGAGGACACTCAAGGTTTTGGTGCGGGAAGTGTTTATATTTATAAGAAAAATAGTAATCATAGCGTGACATTGGTGCAAAAACTTCAAGCTAATGATATAGAGCAAGGTGATGCATTTGGATCTAGTGTGGATATGGATAGTGAGTATCTGGTTATTGGTGCCAAGTATGAGGATGAGACGGCAGTCAGTGCAGGTGCTGTTTATCTTTACAAAAAAGTATCTACGGGGAAGTTTGAGCAGTTTGATAAGTTAATGGGTAAAAGTGCTTATGAGTATTTTGGAGCTTCGGTAGCCATTCATGATGATAATGTCATTATCGGTGCTCCCGGGAAAGATGATACTCGAGGAGTTGCTTATCACTATAATATAACAGATCAGAATCTTACATCCTATTTTCATCAACCGCGAGACCTAGGTGATAGTTTTGGATATTCAGTTGGAATCAGTGGAGATTATTTTACCGTAGGAGCGATTCATGAAGATAGTAATGGTTCTAATGCTGGTAGTGCCTATCTTTTTAAACGAGGTAATACGACTCAGATAAAACATCTTTATGCAACTGATGCTGAAGCTGAAGATCTATTTGGATATTCAGTTGGTATGAACGGTAATTATATTCTCATTGGAGCCAAAGATGAAGATAGTAATGGCGCTAATGCAGGAAGTGCTTATCTATTTAAAAGAGAAAATGATAGCAATATTACTCAGATCGCTAAAATACAATCCGATGATATTCAAGCCAATGACAACTTTGGAAGCTCTGTAAGTATCAATAGTGATTATATTGTTGTCGGTGCAATGGGAGAAGATAGTACAGCGTTAGATTCAGGGAGTGTTTATATCTTTAAAAGAAATTCTGATCATGACAATGATGTTACCCAAATGGCAAAAATTCAAGCGCTACATTACGGGATTAGTGATAGCGACAATAGCGATTCTTTTGGAGTGAGTGTAGATATTGACAATGATAATATTATCGTTGGTGCTCACGGAAGAGATACTACCTCAATTAAAAACTCAGGTGCTGCATATCTCTACAAAAAGGACCCTAATCAACCTTGAAATTAGTTATAA